>NZ_JBEZJL010000025.1:0-136828 GCF_040651755.1 Actinomadura sp. NPDC048394
CGGCGGGGGCCGCGGGGGGGCGCACACCCCCCGCCCGGCAGGCCCGTCCATGAACGCTTTGCCCGTCCCGGAGGCGCGGTCCGGGGCGGGCGAAGCCATTCCCGGCGAATATGATTACGGGACGTCATAGCATTCGCACGTAGTGCTACGCTCCGTCCGGGACTCGGCGGACCCGCCGCGAACGACCCCGGATCACCGGTGACGGGGGAAACGGAGCGAACCTCCGCGATCGGGCCGAACGGCCGGAACGCCCGGTGGGACCGTCAGAACGTGCGGACGGCGCGAATGACCTTGCGGCGCAGCTGAATACGGCGGCGGCCGTCCGGGTAGAGGCGCAACCGATCGATCTCCCAGCCGCCGTGTTCGGCGTGCTCGGTCAGGATCTGCCGGGCGGTGTCACGCGTGGTGCCGGCCGGCAGTGACAGGACGAGGTAGGTGTACTGCACCATTGCGACCATTATTACTTGGTGGACCGGGTGTTGTGCATCGTACGGTGGCGGCCCGGTCCGCACGGGGGGTGGCGGCATGTCATCCTGTCCGGAGGCGAGCGGCGGTCGAGGGGTTGCGCCCGCCACGGGCGGAGCGGAACCGAAGGGGCGGCATTGGGGCATCCGGGCATGAACCCGCCATCATGCGACGTTGTAGGAAGCCTGTGTAAGAAGAGCGTGAGCTAGAAGACCAGACAGCGAGGTTGGAGCGACTGTGCCAGCCAAGAACGGCACTGCGAAGAGTGGCCAGGCGAACGGCGCCGGCACGCGCCTGGTGATCGTCGAGTCGCCCGCGAAGGCGAAGACGATCGCGGGTTACCTGGGCCGTGGCTACATCGTGGAGTCCAGTATCGGCCATATCCGGGACCTGCCCGGGAGCGCCTCGGAGGTGCCGGCCAAGTACAAGGGCGAGCCGTGGGCGAAGCTCGGCGTGAACGTCGAGCACGACTTCGAGCCGCTCTACGTGGTCAACACCGACAAGAAGGCGCAGGTCGCCAAGCTCAAGAAGCTGCTGGCCGAGGCCGACGAGCTCTTCCTCGCGACGGACGAGGACCGGGAGGGCGAGGCGATCGCCTGGCACCTCCAGGAGGTCCTGAACCCCAAGGTCCCCGTCCACCGGATGGTCTTCAACGAGATCACCAAGGACGCGATCCAGCGCGCCGCCGCGAACCCCCGCCAGCTGAACATGCCGCTGGTGAACGCGCAGGAGACGCGCCGCGTCCTGGACCGCCTGTACGGGTACGAGGTCAGCCCCGTCCTGTGGAAGAAGGTCATGCCGAAGCTGTCGGCGGGCCGGGTGCAGTCGGTGGCGACGCGGCTGGTGGTGGAGCGGGAGCGGGAGCGGATCGCGTTCGTCCCGGCGCACTACTGGGACATCCTCGCCGAGTTCGACACCGGTAAGGAGGAGGAGCCCAAGGCGTTCAAGGCCGGGCTCGTCTCCGTGGACGGCAAGCGGGTCGCGCAGGGCCGCGACTTCGCGTCGGACGGCACGCTGAAGACCAAGGACACGCTGCACCTGGACGAGCCGTCGGCGCGCGCGCTGGCCGAGCGGTTGCGCGACAGGCCGTACGAGGTCAAGTCGGTCGAGTCCAAGCCGTACACGCGCAAGCCGTACCCGCCGTTCCGGACGACGACGTTGCAGCAGGAGGCCAGCCGCAAGCTGGGCTTCTCGGCGAAGTACACGATGTCGGTGGCGCAGAAGCTGTACGAGAACGGCTTCATCACCTACATGCGAACCGACTCGATCACGCTGTCGGAGACGGCGATCACGGCGGCGCGGCGGCAGGCGGCGACCCTGTTCGGCGGCGAGTACGTGCCGGACAAGCCGCGCGTCTACCAGTCGAAGGTGAAGAACGCGCAGGAGGCGCACGAGGCGATCCGCCCGGCGGGCGACAGCTTCCGGACGCCCGCCGAGACGGGCCTGTCCGGCGACCAGTTCCGGCTGTACGAGCTGATCTGGAAGCGGACGATCGCGTCGCAGATGAAGGACGCGGCGGGCCGCTCGGTGTCGATCCGGGTGACCGGTACGTCGACGCAGAACGAGCTGGCCGAGTTCGGCGCGACCGGTAAGACGATCACGTTCTACGGGTTCCTCAAGGCGTACGTCGAGAGCGCGGACGACCCGTCCACCGACCGCGACGACCAGGAGCGGCGGCTTCCGAACCTGGAGCAGGGCGACCCGCTGTCGGCGAACGCGGTGGACGCCGAGGGCCACTCGACCCGGCCGCCGGCCCGCTACACCGAGGCGAGCCTGGTCAAGGAGCTGGAGGAGCGGGAGATCGGCCGCCCGTCCACCTACGCCTCGATCATCGGCACGATCCTGGACCGCGGCTACGTGTTCAAGAAGGGCACGGCGCTCGTCCCGTCGTTCCTGGCGTTCGCCGTGGTGAACCTGCTGGAGCAGCATTTCGGGAACCTGGTCGACTACGACTTCACCGCGCACATGGAGGACGGTCTCGACGAGATCGCGCGCGGTGAGGCCGAGCGCGTCCGGTGGCTGACGCGGTTCTACTTCGGCGACAACGGTGAAGAGGGGCTCAAGGAGCTCACCGAGGACATCGGCGACATCGACGCCAAGGGGATCAGCTCGTTCCCGGTGAAGGGCTCCGACATCGTGGTCCGGGTCGGCCGGTACGGGTCGTACCTGGACCGGGACGGCGAGCGGGTCAACATCCCCGACGACATCGCGCCGGACGAGCTGACGGCGGAGAAGGCCGAGGAGCTGCTCGCGCAGCCGTCCGGCGACCGGGAGCTCGGCACCGACCCGGAGACCGGGCACATGATCGTGGCGAAGTCGGGGCGGTTCGGCCCGTACGTCACCGAGATCCTGCCGGAGGCCGCGCCGCCCGCCGAGGGCGAGAAGAAGAAGCGGACGAAGAAGGCCGACGCGCCGAAGCCGCGCACGGGCTCGCTGTTCAAGTCGATGTCGCTGGACACGATCACGCTGGACGACGCGCTGAAGCTGCTGTCGCTTCCGCGCACGCTGGGCGAGCTGGACGGCGAGCCGGTGACGGCGCAGAACGGCCGGTTCGGGCCGTACATCAAGAAGGGCACCGACAGCCGCTCGCTCGGGTCGGAGGAGGAGCTCTTCACCGTCACGCTGGAGCAGGCGAAGGAGCTGCTGGCGCAGCCGAAGCAGCGCGGCCGGCGGGCCGCCGCGGCGGCGCCGCTGCGCGAGCTCGGCAAGGACCCGGCGAGCGACAAGCCGGTGGTGGTGAAGGAGGGCCGGTTCGGCCCGTACGTCACCGACGGCGAGACGAACGCCAGCCTGCGCAAGGGCGACGAGGTCGAGTCCATCACGATTCAGCGCGCCGCGGAACTGCTCGCGGAACGGCGTGAGAAGGTGGCCGCGGGCGGCGGAAAGAAGAAGACGACGACCCGCCGCCGCACCTCTGCAAAGTCCGGCTCATAACGACATTCACGCCGATACCCTGACCGACATGACCAGAACGGACGCCACCCGGCCGCACCCCGCCGCGCCGCAGCCGGGTGCCTCGTCGCTCTCCGCCGCGGCGGCGCCGTTCCGGCGGCTCCGCACCGCGCTGTCGGTGTCCGGCCTGGGCCAGTGGCTCGCGGTGCCGGCGCTGTCGGCGATGGCGGTGCTGCCGGCGGACGACACCACGGCACGGCTCCGGGCCGTCGGCGGCGTGCTCGCGCTGCTGGTGCTGCCCGCGGTGCTGCTCGCGCCGCTCGCGGGGGCGCTCGCCGACCGGGTCGACCGGCGGCTGGCGCTGCTGATCGCCGACGGGCTGCGGTTCGTGGTCGTCCTGACGGTGCCGCTGGTGGACGCGCTGCCGTGGACGCTGGCGGCGTCCTTCCTGGTCGGCTGCCTGTCGCTGCTATGGACGCCGGCGGCGGCCGCGGCGCTGCCGGCGCTGGTGTCCGACGCGACCGTGAGCGCGTCCGCGGGCGGGGCCGTCGTGGCGCGCGGCGCCCCGGAGACCGACCTGCGCGCCGACGCCCGCCGCTCCGCGGCCCGCGCCGCGTTCGGCCCGGCGCCGTTCGCCGCGCTGGCGTTCGCGCTGCTCGCTGTGATCGCGAACGCGGCGCTCGGCGCGTCGCACCGCGCCGACCTCCCGCTGTACGCGGCGGCGGTGCTGTTCGTCGTCGCGGCGGCGCTGACGGCGCTGGTCAAGGAGGTCCCGGCGACGGAGCCGATCGCGGTTCCGGCGCCGCTGAAGCTGCTCTTCCAGGGGCCCGGGCTCGACCGGGCCGGCCACGGCCTCGGCCTGGCGGTCGGCGGCGCGGCGCTCGCCGCGGGCGCGATCGCCGCCGTCGCGCGGGTGCACACCGGCGAGCTCGGCGGCGGGGACGCGGGCTACGGCGCCGTCCTCACCGGACTGGCCGCCGGGCTGGCCTGCGGCCTGTTCCTCGGCCCGCGCGTCCTCGGCCCGTTCAGCCGCCGCCGGCTCCTCGGCCTCGCGGTGATCGCCGCCGCGCTGCTGCTGGTCGTGGCCGCGCTCGTGCGGAACCTCGTCGTCGTGGCGTTCGTGACGGCGTTCCTCGGCGTCGCCGCCGGCGCCGCGTGGTCCACCGCGTCCGCCGCCGTCCGCGGGTCCGATGACGAGGCGGGCGGCGAGCGGCCGCGCGCGTTCCTGCGGTCGATCGCGCTCGTCGCCGCGCTGGTCGCGGTCGCGGCCGTCCCGGCGGTCGCGGGCGCGCTCGGCACGCACCGGCTCGACGTCGGCGACGGCTACGACCTCGACGGCTCGATGGCCGCGCTGCTGATCGCCGCCGTCCTCGCCCTGATCGCCGGGGCCGTCGCCTACCGGCGGCTGGACGACCGGCGCGGCATCCCGCTCGTCGCGGACCTGCGGGCCGCGCTGCGCGGCGAGGTGTACGTCCCGCCGTCGCAGGTCGCCGAGCCGGAGCCGGTCCGCCGCGAGCGCGGCGTGTTCATCGCGTTCGAGGGCGGCGAGGGCGCCGGCAAGACCACGCAGGCGCGGCTCGCCGCGATCTGGCTGCGCGACCACGGCTACGACGTGATCACCACGCACGAGCCGGGCGCCACGAAGATCGGCATGCGGCTGCGCGCGATGCTGCTCGACCGGGACACCACCGGGCTGTCCGACCGGGCCGAGAGCCTGCTGTACGCGGCGGACCGCGCCGACCACGTCGCCAACGTGATCCGGCCCGCGCTGGAGCGCGGCGCGATCGTGGTGAGCGACCGCTACCTGGACTCGTCGCTGGCCTACCAGGGCTACGGGCGGCGGCAGCCGGTCGGCGACATCGCCCGCGTCAACGCGTGGGCGACCGGCGGCCTGCTGCCCGACCTGACCGTCCTGCTGGAGGTCCCGCCGGCGGACGGGCTGCGCCGGCTGTCGGCGCCCGCCGACCGCATCGAGTCCGAGCCGCAGGAGTTCCACGAGCGCGTCCAGGCCGGGTTCCGCGCGCTCGCCGAGGCCGACCCCGACCGCTACCTGGTGCTGGACGCGAGCCGACCGCAGGCCGAGCTGAGCCGCGAGATCCAGTACCGCATCCGCGAGATCCTCCCCGACCCGATCCCGGCCGGCACCGAGGACGCGACGAGCACCTTCCCGGCCATCACCGACGTCTAGCGACGCGTCCGCGCGAGGGCGGCGCAGCCCTTAGCCTGGTTCCATGAGCGTGTGGGATGACCTGGTGGGGCAGGCGCCGGTCGTCGAGCAGCTGTCGTCGGCGGCCGCGGGGACCGGCGGCGGCATGGCGCACGCCTGGCTGTTCACCGGGCCGCCCGGATCCGGGCGGGTGACCGCCGCGCGGGCGTTCGCGGCGGCGCTGCAGTGCACCGAGACGCCGCGCGGATGCGGGCACTGCGCGTCCTGCCACCAGGTCCTGCAGGGGACGCACGCGGACGTCGAGGTCGTCCGCCCGCAGGGGCTGTCGTTCGGGATCAAGGACGCCCGCGCGCTGGTGCTGCGGGCGTCGTCGTCGCCGAGCGGGAGCGGCTGGCAGATCGTGCTGTTCGAGGACGCCGACCGCGCCACCGAGGGCGCGGCGAACGCGCTGCTGAAGGCGATCGAGGAGCCGCCGCCGCGGACGGTGTGGCTGCTGTGCACGCCGTCCGCGGAGGACCTGCTCGTGACGATCCGGTCGCGGTGCCGGCAGGTGACGTTGCAGACCCCGCCGATCGCGGCGGTCGCGGACATGCTCGTCCTGCGCGACGGCGTCGACCGGGGCACCGCGGAGATCGTCGCGCGGGCCGCGCAGGGGCACATCAGCCGGGCGCGGCTGCTCGCGACGGACCCGCAGATGCGCCGGGTGCGCGACGGGGTGGTGGCGATCCCGCGCCGGCTGACCGGGGTGAGCCCGGCCGTCGCGGCGGCGGAGGTCCTGGTGAAGGCGGCGGAGGCCGAGCGCGACGCGCAGACGGTCGAGCTGAACGAGACGGAGACGTCGGCGCTGCGCAAGGCGCTGGGGGAGAGCGAGAAGGGCCGGATGCCGCGCGGGACGGCGGGCGCCCTGAAGGAGCTGGAGGGCCGGCAGAAGTCGCGGGCGACGCGGGTGATGCGCGACGCGCTGGACCGGACGCTGCTCGACCTCGCGTCCTATTACCGGGACGTGCTGACGCTCCAGCTCGGCGCGGGCGCCGACCTGGTCAACATCGAGCTGGCGCCGGAGCTGCGGACGGCGGCGTCGGCGGGCCGTCCGGAGGACACCCTGCGCCGCCTCGACGCGATCATGGAGTGCCGGGAGCGGGTCGCGGCCAACGTGAACCCGCAGCTGGCGTTCGAGGCGCTCACGCTCGCGCTGCGCACCGGCTGAGCGCTCACGCTCGCGCTGCGCACCGGCTGAGCGCTCACGCCCAGGCGCCGCTGCGCACCGGCTGAGCGCTCGCACCGAGTGGCCGCTGAGCGTCGGATGAGTGCCGCTATTCGACGGCTCGTCTGGGATTAACACAAGTCGTCCCTTTTTGTTACAACTCCGTACGCGTCTCTCAACAGACGCACCCGTACCGTCTGCTGGCCATAGCACGCCGAGAAAGGGCGAGCTCCCCCCATGGCCAGGAGGTCTGCTTTGCGGCGAGCCTTGATTTCCGCCGCGTGCGCCGTCGTCACCACGGCGGCGCTCGCGATTCCAGCGTCCGCGGCACCGGCCCAACCGCGGGCGAAAGGCGAGGCGTCGGAGTACGTCGTCCTCTACAAGGACGGCGTCTCCCTCGGCAAGGCCCACGACGCGGTGAAGGCGGCCGGCGGTTCGATCGTCCAGGAGAACACCGATGTGGGCGTCGCGACCGTCCGGTCCGCGAACCCGGCGTTCGTCCAGGCGGTGACGCGGCAGGGCGCCCTCGACGGCGCCGCGCACAACCGGGTCATCGGCGAGGCCCCGAAGGAGAAGAAGGCCGCCGCGAAGGTCGAGAAGACCGTCGGCGCGCAGGGCCCGGTGGCGGTGAAGGGCAAGCCGTCCAAGGACACCGAACCCCTCGCCGACCTGCAGTGGGACATGAAGCAGATCCACGCGACGGCGAACGGGTCGTACAAGGCGGAGCCGGGTTCCAAGAAGGTCCTCGTCGGCATCCTCGACACCGGCGTGGACGGGAACCACCCCGACATCAAGCCGAACTTCGACCGCAAGCTCAGCCGGAACTTCACGCACGACATTCCGTACGACGCCGACGGCAATGTGCTGGACGGCCCGTGCGAGTTCAAGTCGTGCGTCGACCCGGCGGACTGGGACGACAACGACCACGGAACGCACGTCGCGTCGGAGATCGCGTCCCCGCGGAACGGCCTCGGAATGGCGGGCGTCGCGCCGAACGTGACGCTGGTGAATCTGCGCGTCGGCCAGGACTCGGGGCAGTTCTACCTGCAGCCGACCGTCGACGGCCTCACCTACGCGGCGAAGCACGGCATCGACGTCGTGAACATGTCGTATTACATCGACCCGTGGCTGTGGAACTGCGCGAACAATCCGGCGGACAAGCCGGAGGACCAGCTCGAGCAGCGGACCATCATCGAGGCGACGCAGCGGGCGCTGGACTTCGCGCACCGGCACGGCGTCACGCTGATCTCGGCGGCGGGCAACGACTTCGTCGACTACACCAAGACCAACATCGACGACACGAGCCCCGACTTCCCGTCCTACCCGGGCGAGAAGCCGTACGAGCGGACGATCCCGGCGAGCTGCCAGTCGATGCCGTCCGAGGGCGAGCACGTCATCGCGATCTCGGCGACCGGGCCGAGCACCCGCAAGTCGTACTACAGCAGCTTCGGCAACGGGTACGTGGCGGTGGCCGCGCCCGGCGGCGACAAGGTCGACAACGCCGACCAGCGGCCGGACGACCGCGGCGGCATCTGGGCCGCCTACCCCGAGCGCCTCGCCAAGGAGCGCGGCGAGCTGAACGCGGACGGCACGCCGAAGGTGTCGTACGTGATCCGCAGCTGCAAGGGCAAGACGTGCGCCTACTACCAGTCGCTGCAGGGCACGTCGATGGCGTCCCCGCACGCGGTGGGCGTCGCCGCGCTCATCATCAGCAAGTACGGGCACCGCGACCGCGGCACCGGCGGCCTCACCCTCGACCCGGACTTCGTCGAGTGGAAGCTGCGCGGCAGCGCCACGCCCAAGGCGTGCCCGAGCCCGAGCACCGTCGAGTACACCTGGTACACGCAGGTCGACGGCAAGTGGGTGAAGCACACCTCCACGCAGACCTGTGAAGGCTCCAAGGAGCAGAACGGGTTCTTCGGCAACGGCATCGTGGACGCGCTCCACGCCGTCCAGCGGTAACCGCCTCCCGGCACGCGGCCCCCGGTCCCTCCCGGCCGGGGGCCGCGCTCATTGGGCATGATGGGGCCATGCCGTACCGAGTCACTTTCGTCTGCACGGGGAACATCTGCCGCTCGCCGATGGCGGAGGCGATCCTGCGCCACCATGTCGAGGAGGAGGGCCTGGACGTCGAGGTCGACAGTTCCGGCACCGGCAACTGGCATGTGGGCGACGGCGCGGACGAGCGGACGATCGCGGCGCTGGACCGGGCCGGGTACCGGTCGGCGCACATCGCCCGCCAGTTCGAGGACAGCTGGTTCGACCGCTACGACCTGATCCTGGCGCTGGACGAGGGGCACCGGCGGGCGCTGCGGTCGATGGCGCCGGACGACGAGGCGCGGGCGCGGATCCGGCTGCTGCGCGAGTTCGACCCGGAGGCGGGCGCCGACCTGGACGTCCCCGACCCGTACTACGGCGGCCGCGCCGACTTCGACCTGGTGCTGGAGCAGGTGGAGGCGGCGATCCCGGGCCTGCTGGAGGAGATCCGGGCCGGGCTGAAAGCCGCCTGACATGCCTGACATGCCTGCCGTGCCCGGTGTGCGGGAGCGCGTGGAGCGGCTGCTGGGGAGCCCGGTGGAGTCGGTCGCCGGGCTCGGCTCCAGCCACGCGTGGACGCTGCACCGCGCGTCCCTCGCCGGCGGGCGCGAGGTGTTCGTGAAGGCCGCCCCCGACCAGGCGGGCGTGTTCGCGGCGGAGGCGGCCGGCCTGCGCTGGCTGGGGGAGGCGGGGCCCGGCACGCCCGTCCCGGACGTCCTCGCGGCGGACGACCGCATGCTCGTGCTGCCGTGGCTGCCGTCCGCCTCGCCCACGCGGGACGCCGCCGAGCGGTTCGGGCGCGAGCTGGCCGCCCTGCACACCCGCGCCCGCCCGGACGTCTACGGCGCGCCCTGGGACGGGTTCATCGCCGACCTGCCGCTGGACAACACCCTCGACGATCGCGGCTGGCCGCGCTGGTACGCCGAGCGCCGCCTCGAACCGTTCCTGCGCCGCGCCGAGCGGCACCTGTCGCCGGACGACGTCCGGCTCGTCGAACGGGTCATCGACCGCGTCGAGGACATCGCGGGCCCGCCGGAGCCGCCGAGCCGTATCCACGGCGACCTGTGGTCGGGGAACGTCCAGTGGACGGACGGCCGGGCGGTGCTGATCGACCCGGCGGCGCACGGCGGCCACCGGGAGACGGACCTGGCGATGATGGCGCTGTTCGGGACGCCGTACCTGGACCGGATCCTCGCCGCCTACGACGAGGCGGCGCCGCTCGCCGACGGCTGGCGCGACCGCGTCCCGCTGCACCAGCTGCACCCGCTCCTCGTCCACGTGGCGCTGTTCGGCGGCTCGTACCGCGACTCGGCGGTGGAGGCGGCGCGGTCGGCGCTGGGCTGACATTACGGTCGGGCCCGCCCATCCACTAGGGTCGTTCCGCCTCGCGGCGCCCGGCTCGGACTCGAAGTGGTAACTCCGCCCGTCCCGGCGGATGCCGCGCGGTATATCAGATGCCGAGCAGCGGAGAGGCGGTGCGGACCGACCCCATGGACGGCGGGAACGGCGAGGGCAGGACCGGGATCCGGTTCCGGGAGGTGTGGCGGACCGCCCTGCCGGTCGGCGTCGCCGCGGCCGCGGCGCTGTTCGCCGGCGGCAGCGTCGACCTGGTCCACCGGCACCAGCGCGAGGCGAACAAGAAGCACGACGCGGAGGCGGCCGCCGCCGACACCACGCCGGCCGGCCCGCGCGCCGTCGTCGGCGTCACCCGCACGGGCACCGCGCTGACCGTCCGCGACGCCCGCACCGGCGGCGCCCTCGGCCTGCCCGTCGCCGCCCCGGACGGGCGCCGGTTCCACCGCGTCGCGGGCGACGGCGACACCTACGTCGTCGCGTCCTACGGCGCCGGGAAGGTCACGTTCCAGCGGCTCAAGCTCGCCGCCGACGGGCATCCCGAGTCCCTCACCGAGATCCCCGCCGCGACGATCCCCGGCGTCTCCACGGCATGGTCGGACCTGGCCGTGTCCGCCGACGGCGACCGCATCGCCTACGTCACCTACAAGGGCGCCCGCGCGCGCGTCGACGTCGTCTCGGCCCGCACCGGCGCCCGCAAGACGTGGACGACCCGCTACTCCGCCCGCGTCAGCAGCCTCTCCTGGGCCGGTGACACCCTCGCGTTCGTCTGGAACCCCGTCCGGCGCGCGCGCGGCACGTACACCGAGGTCCGCCACGAATTCCGCACGCTGGACACCAGCGGCGCCGCGGGCGACCTCAAGGCCAGCAAGGCCGTCACCGCCCTGCCCAAGGGCACGACCAGCGCGGTCGTCACCCGCGACGGGAAATCCGTCGTCGCGGGCGTCGTCTCGCACTCCGTCGCGTCCGTCCAGGCGTACTCGGCGGCCACCGGCCAGCCGACCAAGACCGTCTGGAAGCAGCGGCTCAACGGCCGGATCACCGGCCTCGACGCGGGCGAGAAGGGCAGGCTGCTGATCGCCGGCAGCGACGGGCGCCTCTACGCCGAGGGCGCCGGCACGCTCCCCGGGACGGATCTCGCCGACGCCGCCTGGTGATCTTCGCCCGGGTCCGCCGTACAGTGGACGCACGAAACCGGGCGAACGGAGCGAAACCATGGGCATGGTGATGGCCGTCAGCTTCACCCGGTACGGCCGGCTCTACTACCTGGACCCGGGCCCGCACACCCCGAAGGTCGGCGACAAGGTCCTCGTCCCGACCGACGCGGGCCCCGAGGTCGCCGAGTGCGTGTGGGCGCCGCAGTGGGTCTCCGACGACATCGGCGGCCTGCCCGAATGCGCGGGCCCCGCGACCGACGAGCACCTCGCCCGCGACGACGCGAACCGCCGCCGCCGCGCCGAGGGCCGCTCGATCGCCAAGCGCCTCATCCGCAAGCACGAGCTCCCCATGAAGGTCATCGGCGTCGACTACCTCGACACCGACAACGTCTTCAAGATCTACTTCACGGCGCCGCACCGGGTCGACTTCCGCGCCCTGGTCCGCGACCTCGCCCGCAACATCAAGGCCCGCGTGGAGCTCCGCCAGGTCGGCCCCCGCGACGAGGCCCGCCTCCAGGGCGGCATCGGCCCCTGCGGCCGCGACCTGTGCTGCGCCACCTTCCTCAAGGACTTCGAGCCCGTCTCCGTCCGCATGGCGAAGGAGCAGGACCTCCCCGTCAACCCCCTGCGCATCGCCGGCGCCTGCGGCCGCCTCATGTGCTGCCTCAAGTACGAGCACCCGCTCTACACCGAGTTCAAGGAGAAGGCGCCGCGCCTCGGCGCGAAGGTCTCCACCCCCGAGGGCGACGGCCAGGTCATCGGCTACAACGTGCCGGGCGACCGCATCACGGTGAAGGTCGGCTCCCGCCGCTGCTCCTGCCCGTCCGCCTCCGTCTGCTCCCCCCGCCAGCAACACGACGCCCACTACAACACCCCCACCGAAGACTGAAGCCTCGGCACGAACGCGGCGGCGACCAAGGGCCCCGCGGGCCCGACGCACTGGGAGAGCAGGCTATGGCGCTCTGGGTGATGTTCTCCGAGCTCGGTCTCATCGAACTGCTGGCGTTGCGCGAGGGAAAGCGGCTGGGCTACGGGGCCTCCCTCGCGTACGGCCTGATCTGGGTCGCCGTCGCCCTGGGATGGCTGGCCGTGGCCCACGTCAAGATGGGCCTCTCGGGAGAGAAGGCCGCGATGATCCCGGCGATCGCGCTGACCTGGCTGATCGTGTGCACCCTCGGGCGGCCCCTGCTCATCTTCGACCTGGCGGGCGGCACGGAGGCTCCGCGCGGGCTCGCCGGCCGCGTCCTCATCAACCAGCTCCTCTTCATGACGGGGATCATCGTGATCATCGTCGTCGCCTCGCTGTGACCCCGTGCCCTCCGGCATGCGGGCGCCCCGGCGGGCGGGCGCCGGGGCGGGTGGGGTGAGGGTGTGGGTCATGGGCGGGGCGGCTTGGGGAGGAGCTGGGCGAGGGCGGCGGTGGTGGTGCAGAAGCCGATGATCGGCAGGAGGCCCGCCTTGAAGGCGTCCGCGACGTCGGCCGGGACGGGGTGGGCGCCGAGGACGTCGTAGAAGACGATCCCGACGACCGCGACCCCGATCGCGCCGCCGACCTGCTGGAACGTCGACAGGACGCCTGCCGCCGACGCGGCGTGCCGCTCGCCGACGCCGGCGAGCACGAGCGCCGACATCGGGGCGAGGACGAAGCCCATGCCCGCGCCGGCGAGGGCGAGGCCGGGGATCAGCCAGGCGACGCCGCCGTCCTGGGCGATGCCGTCGATCAAGAGCAGGCAGCCGACGGCCTGGACGGCGGCGCCGAGCGCGAGGACCTGCCGGCCGATCCGGGCGGCGACGGCGCCGGCGCGGGTCGACGCGGCGAAGTAGCCGGCGCCGAGGGCGGTGAACAGCAGGCCCGACTGCAGGGCGCTGAGGCCGCGTCCCTGCTGCAGGTAGAGCGCCAGGTAGAGGAAGAACGAGGCCATCGCGAGCTGGTAGGCGAGGGCGATGCCGACGCCGACGGTGAACGCGCGCTCCCGGAACAGCGCCGGAGCGATCAGCGGTGCGGCGCTGCGCCGCTGCCACAGCGCGAACGCGGCGAGCAGGACGGCCGAGCCGGCGAACGAGAACCAGGTCCATTCGGGCCAGCCCAGCCGGCGTCCCTCGATCAGCGGCAGGACGAGCGCGACGAGGCCGAGCGTGACCAGCGCGGTCCCGGTGATGTCGAGCCGGGTGCCGCGGGCGGCGGGGGTGGCCGGGACGGTCCGCCGGACGAGCGCGACGGTGGCGGCGCCGATCGGGACGTTGATCAGGAAGATGCTCCGCCAGCCGCTGCCGAGGACGTCCGCCTGGATCAGCGCACCGCCGATGAGCTGGCCGAACACGCCGCCGAAGCCCATCGTGAGGCCGTAGGCGGTGAACGCGCGGACGCGCGCCGCGCCCTCGAACGCGCCGTTGATGATGCCGAGCACCTGCGGCATCAGCATCGCCGCGGCGATGCCCTGCGCCACCCGCGAGGCGATCAGCGCGCCCGGCGTCGGGGCGAGGCCGCAAGCCAGGGACGCGGCGGTGAACGCGGTGAGCCCGGCGGCGTACATCCGGCGGCGGCCGACCAGGTCGCCGAGCCGCCCGCCGGTGATCAGCCCGCCGCCGAGCGCGAGCCCGAACCCGGCGACGACCCACTGCGTGGCGGCGGTGCCCGCGTGCAGGTCGCCCTGGATGTCGGGGATCGCGACGTTGACGATGAAGAAGTCGAGGGTGGTGATGAAGATGCCGACGAGCAGGACCAGCAGCCCGGCGGCCGGTGCGGCGTGCGCGGGCGCGCCGTCCTGCGGCCGCCGGCCCGCCTGCGGTGTCGCGGTGGTGGACAAGGGATCTCCCCGGTTCGTTCGTCTCGGTGCGTGCACCATGACGATCTCCCGCGGGCGGTCATCGGGTCGATGACGTCAGGGGTAATGCGGCAGGTGAGGAGCCGGGTAATTCCCTTGTGCGCAGGTCCGCGGCCGCCCTAGCGTCCCGTCCCATGGACGCACCGGTGCGGCGGCTCTCGATCGACGACCTTCCCGCA
Source organism: Actinomadura sp. NPDC048394 (assembly GCF_040651755.1). Lineage (NCBI taxonomy): Bacteria > Bacillati > Actinomycetota > Actinomycetes > Streptosporangiales > Thermomonosporaceae > Actinomadura > Actinomadura sp. NPDC048394. Next base: position 14,280 of record NZ_JBEZJL010000025.1, read on the forward strand.
TGCCAGCGGCTCGCCGAGGACCGCGAGTGGGGGAGGGAGGACCGCAAGTGGCGCTTCCTCTTCTCGGTCGGCGACGTCTACGGCGTCGACGACGGGAACGGCGGCCTCGCCGCGACGGTGGTGTCGACCCCGTACGGCAAGGACGTCGCGGCGATCAGCATGGTGCTGGTCGCGAAGCGCCATGAGCGGCGCGGCCTCGGCGCCCGGATCATGCGGCACGCGATGGACGAGGCGGGGACGGCGAGCCTCTGCCTGACCGCCACGGAGATGGGCCGTCCGCTGTACGAGCGTCTGGGCTTCCGGTCGGTGGGGTCGTGCACCACATACACGGGCGAGGTCGATGGGCCGTCGGGGCATGGTGCGTCCGTGCCCGCGACGCCCGCGGACATGCCCGCCGTCCACGCGCTCGACACCGAGGTCTTCGGCGCCGACCGGGCCCAGGTCGTGGACGGACTGCCGGCGTTCTGCGAGACCTTCAACGTCGTCCGCGACGGGTCCGGCATCGCGGGTTTCGGGGGCGTCTGGCGGAACGACGGGCAGGCCCTCGTCGGGCCCGTCGTGGCCCGCGACGCGGGGACCGCCCTGTCGCTCCTGGACGAGATCGTCCCGCCGGGGCCGGTGCGCCTCGACATCGACCACCGGCACCCGGAGCTGGTCGCGTGGGCGGAGAAGCGCGGGCTGAGCCCGTTCTTCTCCACCACGGTCATGGAGTACGGCGAGCCGATCGCGAACGACCCCGCCCGGCTGTTCCTGCCGGTCGCCCAAGCCCTCGGCTAGGCGGCGACGGTCGGCTAGGCGGCGACGGGTTCGCGGGCCGGGGGCGTCGGGGCAGGCTTCGGCTTCGGGGCGCCGCCCGGAAGGGCGTAGCGGAAGATCTTCTTCCAGGTGCTCGTGACCTGCTTCGTCAGCGAGCCGGTGTGGTACGGCAGGCCGTACCGGGCGCACAGGTCGCGGACGCGCGGGGCGATCTCCGCGTACCGGTTGCTGGGGATGTCCGGGAACAGGTGGTGCTCGACCTGGTGGCTGAGGTTGCCGGTCATCAGGTGGAACAGCGGGCCGCCGGTGATGTTGGCGGAGCCGAGCAGCTGCCGGACGTACCACTCGCCGCGGGTCTCCTCGTCGAGCGGGTAGTCCTCCTCGAACACGTCGATGTCGCCGGGGAAGTGCCCGCAGAAGATGATCATGTGGGCCCAGACGTTGCGGACCACGTTCGCGGTGAAGTTCGCGGACAGCGTGGACAGGAACTGCGGCCCGCTGAGCAGCGGGAACGCCAGGTAGTCCTTGCCCCACTGGCGGCGGATCTTGCGCCCGATCGCGCGCAGCTTCGCCTTCGTCGCCTCCTCGTCGTGGGTGCCCTCGCGGATCTTGTCGATCTCCAGGTCGTGCAGCGCGACGCCGTACTCGAAGAACATCGCCAGCAGCACGTTGTAGAGCGGCTGCGGGACGTTCCCCCAGCTCCACGGCTGCTCGGGCGCGACGCGCAGGATGCCGTAGCCGACGTCGTTGTCCTTGCCGAGGACGTTGGTGAAGGTGTGGTGGACGAAGTTGTGCGAGTGCTTCCACTGCTCGGCGGGGGAGACGTTGTCCCACTCCCAGGTCGTCGAGTGGATCTTCGGGTCGCGCATCCAGTCCCACTGGCCGTGCATGACGTTGTGCCCGATCTCCATGTTCTCCAGGATCTTCGCGACGGCGAGGGTCGCGGTCCCGGCGAGCCAGGCGGGCGGCAGCGCGGACGCCATCAGCAGCGCGCGGCCGCCGATCTCCAGGCCGCGCTGCCAGCGGATCACCTTGTGGATGTAGTCGGCGTCGCGCTCGCCGAGGTCGGCGGTGACCTCCTCGCGGAGGGCGTCGAGCTCGCGGGCGATCGCGGCGTAGTCGGCGGGGGTCAGGTGGTCGGTCGTTGCGGGCATCGTCGGTCCCTTTCAGAGTTCGATGTCGACGGGGCCGGCGGCGGCCGAGACGCAGGTCTGCACGATCTGGCCCTCCTCGCCGTGCACCTCGCCGGTGCGCAGGTCGCGGACCCGGCCGGAGCGGAGGCGGCCGACGCAGCTGTAGCAGATGCCCATCCGGCAGCCGCTCGGCAGCAGCGCGCCCGCGCGCTCTCCGGCGTCCAGGAGCGGCGTGCTCCCGTCGGCGTCGGTCTCGACGCCGCTCTCACTGAACCGGACGCGCCCGCCCTCGCCGCCCGTCCCCGCCGCCAGCGCGGGACGGAACCGCTCGACGCGCAGCCGGTCCTCGATCCCGGCGGCGCGCCAGTGCGCGGCGAGGCCGTCGAGCATCTCGGACGGCCCGCAGGCCCAGGCGTCCCGTTCCGCCCAGTCGGGGCAGAGCCCGGCGATGCCGGACGGTTCGAGGCGGCCGGCGGTGGACGTGTGCCGCTCGTGCAGCCGAATCCCGGGCATCCGGCGCAGTTCGTCGCCGAAGATGACGTCGCCGGCGTGCCGGTCGGAGTGGACGAGCACGATGTCGGGCGCGTCCTCGGCGGCGGTGAGGTGCCGGAAGGCGGTGAGGTGCCGGAGCATCGCCATGACCGGCGTGATCCCGCTGCCCGCCGTGACGAACAGCAGCCGGGACGGCACCGGCGACGGGAGCGTGAAGTCGCCGTCGGCCGCGCCGAGCCGGACGATCGCGCCCGGCCGGATCCGGTGCACGAGGTGCGCGGACACGAAGCCGTCCCGGCCCGCCTTGACCGTGATCGTGATGCGGCCGTCCGGCCGGGGCGGGGACGACAGCGAGAACGTGCGCCAGTGCCGGACGCCGCCGATGTCCACGCCGATCCTCACCCACTGGCCGGGGCGGTGGCCGCGCCAGGCCGTCCCGGGCCTGATCACCAGGGTGGCGGCGCCGGGCGCCTCGTGCCGCACCGCCTCGACCCGGCCGCGCGGTTCGGCGGTGGACCACAGCGGGTTGAGCAGGCCGAGGTAGTCCTCCGGGAGCAGCGGTGTCGTCAGCAGGCGCGCGGCGGCGGCGAGCCGTCCGCCGGCGCGGAACCGCGGCCTCGCCGCGGACCGGGGCTCGGTCGCGGACCGGGGCTCGGTCGCGGACCGGGGCTCGGCCGTGGACCGGGGCTCGGCCGTGGACCGGGGCTCGGCCGTGGACCGGGGCTCGGCCGTGGACCGGGGCCGGGTCGTTCCGGACCGTTCCGGCCGCGCTGAGAGTGCAGGGGTCAAGGGTGCCTCCCCGTCGGCGCGCTTAACTTACGCTTTAGTAACCTACGGTTACGTAGCCGTAGGGAGGTCGCAAGCCCTGCCGGGCGAAAGCGACAGGCATCACACCATCGCATGATGTTCCATCCGATGGTGTAATGCCTGGTGACAACTTCAGCGCTCGGATTTGGGTTGGCCGCTAACCCTCCTTAGCCGGACGACGAGACGCGCCCCGGACCGTCCGGCCTCAGAAACGCGACTTCGGCCGCTCCTGCAGCACCCCGTCCACGAAGATGTCGACCTTCTCGCTGTAGAAGCACACCAGCCCCGCCACCTTGCGGGATTCCTCCAACGGCGTCGGGTACGACCAGGCGAGATCCTCGTGGACCTTGCCGTTCGCCCGCACCGACCAGTACTCCGCCGTGCCCTTGTACGGGCAGTGGGTCGCGGTGTCGGTGTGCTCTAGCAGATCCATCCGGACGTGCGTCTTCGGCAGGTAGTACCGCACCGGAAGACCCGTCTCGAACAGCAACCTGGGGCTCGACGACTCCGCCACCGTCACGCCGTCCACCTCCACCCGCACGCGCCGGGAACTCGCCAGCACGTCCACGCGCGTGTACGGGTTGCGCGGATGGACGAACACCTCCTCGTCCTCCTCGAACCAGGCGTCCATCGCGTCCCACTCCAGCCGGACGAGCCCGCGCAGCTCCTCGACCGGCGAGTCGAGGTAGCGCAGCGCCGCGCCCGGAGCCTCCGCGCCGTCCACCTTCACCGTGTACGCCGTCGCGTCGCCGCGGCTCGGCGAGTGCTTGCCCGGGCCGTCCTCGACGAGCTCGGCCCGCACGTCCGCCGCGGGAATGTAGTACGCCGGGTAGTAGGGGATCTCCCATACGAGAACCGGCGCGGTGGTGTCGGCCACCAGGTTGCCGCCGAGGTACGCCCGGATGCGCTTGCCGCCCTGCTCGATGCGGACGCGGGTCCGCTCCTTCGCTGCACTCATGTCTGGGCCAACCGCCCCCGCCGCGCCCCTATTTCGGCCGCTTGCGGACGCCCGCGACGTCACCCCGCGACGTGTCGCGCGACAGCGACGTGTCGCGGGACGGCTACGTGGCGCGGGGCGGCTACGTGGCGCGGGACGGCGACCCTTGTACCTGCCCACACGAGACCGTCCTGTCACACCGGTCCCGGCTCTCTCATCCAATTCTCATATTCACCTCACGAGAGCCCCATGCGCGACCAAGAGCCTTCTCGCATGAAATGGCCGTTCCAACGCCGGACCACGCTCATCAACGGCGCCCTCGGCGTGCTGCTGGTGGCCGGGGCCGGCACCGCATATCTCACCCTCGGCGACGGAGGTGACGGCGCCGCGGCGGCCACCCGGGTCACGCGGGTGGAGCGCGGCACGGTGTCGGCGTCGGTCTCGGCGTCCGGCTCGGTGGAGAGTGCGCGCACCGGCGACCTGTCGTTCGGCACGTCCGGCACGGTCGCCAAGATCTACGTCAAGGCGGGCCAGAAGGTCGTCGCCGGCGCCGTCCTCGCCCGGCTCGACCAGACCGAGGCGCTCGAGAACATCGACGAGGCCAAGGCCAACCTGGAGGCCGCCGAGGACGGCGACACCACGTCCGCCAAGGGCTACGCCAGCTACCTGCAGGTGAAGAACGCCTACAACTCCGCGCTGCGCGCCTACCAGGGCACCGTCCTGAAGGCCCCGTTCGCCGGCACCATCACCGCCGTCAACGGAACCGTCGGCGGCAGCTCCGGCGGGTCCGGGTCGTCGTCGACGGGGTCGGGCTCGTCCGGTTCCGCGTCGTCCGGATCGTCGGGCGCGGGGGCGTCGGGCGGTGGCGGGTCGGGTTCGTCGTCCTCCTCGTCGTCGTCGGGGTCGTCATCCTCGTCCGGGTCCGGGTTCATGGAGCTCGTCGACACCAAGCACCTGCAGATCGAAGGCGACTTCACCGAGGCCGACACCACCAAGCTCAAGGTCGGCCAGACCGCGTCCATCTCCTTCGACGCCCTCACCGGCAAGACCGCCACCGGCAAGATCACCTCGATCGGGCTGTCCCCGACCACCACCGACAACGTGGTCAAGTTCCCCGCGACGATCTCGCTCACCAAGGTCCCGTCCGGGGTCCGGCTCGGCCAGACCGCCACCGTCGAGATCACCACCGCGTCCGCCGACGACGTCCTGTACGTGCCGACCGCCGCCGTCAAGACCGCCGGCGGGCAGAGCACCGTCACCGTCGTCCGCAACGGCAAGCAGAGCACCGTCACCGTCGAGACCGGCGTGAAGGGCGACCAGGGCACCGAGATCACCTCCGGCCTCAACGAGGGCGACCAGGTCGTCGTCACCTCCACGAGCACCGGAAGCAGCGGTACCACCCAGCGCGGCGGTCTCCCCGGAGGCGGCGCCGGACCCGGCGGCTTCGGCGGCGGCGCACCGGGCGGCGGCGGGGGCCGCAGGTGATCCCCGACCCCCGGCAGGACGGCCCCAAGCCCGTCCTCAGCATCCGCGACGTCGGCAAGGTCTACGGTGAGGGCGACACCGCCGTGCACGCGCTGCGCGGCGTTACCCTCACCGTCGAGGCCGGCGACTACGTCGCGATCATGGGCGCGTCCGGATCCGGCAAGTCCACCCTGATGAACATCATCGGCTGCCTGGACGTGCCGACCGCCGGCCGCTACCTCCTCGACGGCATCGACGTCGGCGCCCTCGACGAGCGCCGCCTCGCCATCCTCCGCAACCGCCGCATCGGGTTCATCTTCCAGTCCTTCAACCTCATCCCCCGGATGACCGCGCAGGCCAACGTCGAACTCCCCCTCGCCTACGGCGGCGTCAAAGGCCCCGAACGCCGCCGCCGCGCCCTCGCCGCCCTCCGCGAGGTCGGCCTCGCCGACCGCACCCGGCACGAACCCAACGAACTGTCCGGTGGGCAGCAGCAGCGCGTCGCCGTCGCGCGCGCGCTCGTCACCGCCCCCACCCTGTTGCTCGCCGACGAACCCACCGGCGCCCTCGACAGCGGCTCCACCGCCGACGTCCTCGCCGTCTTCGACCGGCTCAGCCTCGCCCGCCGCACCATCGTCGTCATCACCCACGAGGACGACGTCGCCGCGCACGCCAAACGCGTCGTCCGCCTCGTCGACGGCCGCGTCGTCGACGACGTCCGCCGCGCCCCCGTCGCCGGCCCGCCGCCCGCCGCGTCCTGGACCACGCAGGGCGCGTCCTGGACCTCCGAGGACGCGCCCTGGACCTCGGAGGGCGCCCGGTGAGCCCCCTGGAGATCCTGCGGTTCGCGCTGCGCGGGCTGTCCGCGAACAAGCTGCGCAGCTCCCTGACCACCCTCGGCATCCTCATCGGCGTCGGCGCCGTCATCCTGCTCGTCGCCGTCGGCAACGGCTCGTCCGAGCAGATCAAGAAGAGCATCCAGCGGCTCGGCGCCGACTCCCTCACCGTCACCAAGTCGACGACCGGGAGCGGCGGCGGACGCGGCGGCTTCGGCGGCGGCGGCCCGGGCGGGGGCGGTTTCGGTGGCGGCGGCTTCGGCTCGCAGTCCGGGCAGAGCTCCGGACCCCGCACCCAGGCCCACGACCTCACCACCCAGGACGCCGCCGCGCTGGTCAGCGCGTCCGACGCCCCGTCCGTCAAGAGCGCCTCCCCGGTCGTGACCAGCCAGTCCGTCACCGCCGGCTACGAGGGCACCAGCGCCACCATCAACCAGTTCGTCGGCACCACCCCCACCTACTTCGCCGCCGCGAACAAGACCGTCGCGTCCGGCACCGCCTTCACCGCCGCCGACGTCACCGCCGCGAACAAGACCGTCGTGCTCGGCAGCACCACCGCCTCCGACCTGTTCGGACGCGTCAGCCCCCTCGGCAAGAAGATCGACGTCGGCGGGATCCGCTTCACCGTCGTCGGCGTCCTCAAGGCGACCGGCTCGTCGTCCTCCAGCTTCTCCGACCCCGACAGCATCGCGATCGCGCCGCTGCCCGCCGTGCAGGAGTCCCTCACCGGCTACGGCGCCCTCGACCAGATCATCGTCCAGGCCAAGGACTCCGGCGCCGTCGACTCCGCGCAGGCCGAGATCACCCAGATCCTCGGCCAGCGGCACGACATCGCCTCGTCCGGCACCGCCGACTTCACCGTCTCCAGCCAGGCCAGCGTCCAGTCGGCGGTCTCGGAGTCGAACAAGACCTTCACCGTCCTGCTCGGCGCCGTCGCCGCGATCAGCCTCCTCGTCGGCGGCATCGGCATCACCAACATCATGCTGGTCACCGTCACCGAGCGGACCCGCGAGATCGGCATCCGCAAGGCCATCGGCGCGCCCCGCGGCGCCATCCTCGGCCAGTTCATCGCCGAGGCCACCGTCCTGTCCCTCATCGGCGGCGTCCTCGGGGTCGCCGCGGGCGTCGTCGGCAGCCTCTTCACGATCGTCGGCGTCAAGCCCGTCCTGGTGCCGTCGTCGATCGTGCTGGCCCTGGCCGTCTCGGTCGCGATCGGCCTGTTCTTCGGCAGCTACCCGGCCAACCGCGCCGCGAAGCTCCGCCCGATCGAGGCGCTCCGCCATGAGTGACCGACCAAGGAACCGCCCATGTCCCGCAGACGCCGCAAACCCACCCGCCCCAACCCCGGCGCCCCACCACCCAACACCCGGCCGCAAGCCGAGCCCCGCAACCGCCCACCAACAGGCCCCGCCGCCCCGAGCACCCCACCCCCGTCCGACCGCACTTGGCCGAGCGCAGAGCCCAGCGATCGATCACCAGCAGGCCCCGCCACCCCGAGCACCCCACCGCCCGGGCACACTCGGCCGCGAGCCGAGCCCGGCGACCGACCAGGAGCAGGCCACGCGCCCCCGAGCATCCCACCACCGCCCGGCCGCGCCCGGTCGCGAGCCGTGCCCGGCGACCGATCAGCAGCAGGCCACAGCACCCCGAGCGCCCCGCCACCGCCTCGGCACACGCCGGGCGACCGATCGATGGCGGGAGGCGCGGACCCGAACGGCCCCGGATCGCCCCGGGACACGCCGCCCGCCGACGTCCCCGACGCCGGACGGACCGAGCAATGGATGTCGCCGGGCTTCGACGGAGAGGAGGCGCGGATGAGCGTTTCAGGGCACCACGGACAAGACCGCACGCCGACCACCCCGGGCACCGCAGGCCCCACGGGGGGTGCGGGCGGCCCCGGCTCGGAGGAGCACGTCCGCCCATGGGCGAGCACGGGCCCCGCCCAGAACACCCGCCAAGACCCGGCCCCCTGGCAACCCCCACCCCAGCCCGCCGGCCCCGGTCAACCCGCGGCTCCCGGTCAGCCGGCAGGGGCGCCGCAGGACCATGGTGCGGGGTCGGGCCAGGGCGGCGCGGCGGGGCAGGGCCAGGGCGTGGATTCGGGGGCAGCACCGCACCAGGCGCTGCTGCCAGGGCAAGGTGCGTCGGCATTGCTGGGCCCGGAGTCAGGCGGTGACCCGGAAGCGGTGTCCGAGAGGGCGATGGGTGACGCTGAACTGCTGGCGAGCTCTCCTTTCGACGGTGACCTCGACGCCGAGCTGACGGCGAGGCCGGCGAGGCGTTCCCTGCCGGGACCGACCATCTACCTGGGCGCCGGGCTCCTGCTCGTCGCCGGTTTCCTCGGCGGTGTCCAAGCGCAGAAATGGACGTCCGACGATTCCGGCTCGCCGGGCGGAGGCCCAGCCGCTGCAGGCGGCTACGGCCGGACGACCGGGCGTGTCCCCGGCGGCTACGGCGGTGGCTTCGCCGGACAGCCGGGCGGTGGCACGGGAACGCAGCCAGGTGGTGGGACGGGCACGGAGCAGGGCGGCCGCGGCGGCCCCGGCGGCTTCGGCGGTGGGTTCGGCGGGGGCGCGGGAGCGGGCGGCGGCATGACCGTCGGCACCGTCACCAAGGTCGTCGGCGACACCCTCTACCTGCGCACCTCGGACGGCAAGACCGTGAAGGTCAAGACCAGCGGCAGCACCAAGATCAGCGTCACCAAGGACGGCAAGCTCCGCGACCTCGGCTCGGGCGCCACGGTCATCGTGCGCGGCACCACCGGCAAGGACGGCTCGGTGACCGCGACCACCGTCAACCAGGGCACCGGCCGCTGACCACCGATGAGGAGACGATGACGATGAACAAGGCCAGCATGGGCCGGCTGCTCGGCGGTCTCGCCGTCACCGGGACGCTGCTGCTCACCGCGGCCTGCGGGGGCGGCGACGACGGCAAGGCGAACGCGAGTTCCACGAAGGCCGCCGGCAACGACCAGATGTCGGCGTTCCGCGCCTGCATGGAGAAGCAGGGTGTCACGATGCCGGACCGTGGCAACCGCCCGAGCGGCGCGCCTTCGGGCCGTCCGAGCGGCGCCCCGTCCGGTGGTCCCGGTGGCGCGCCGCCGTCGGGCCGGCCCAGCGGCGTGCCTTCGGGGCGCGCGTCGGGCCGTCCCACCGACCGTCCGACGCGTTCGGCCGCCCAGCAGAAGGCCATGCAGGCCTGCGCCTCCCTGGCCCCGCAGGGCGGCCGCGGGGGCCAGGGCGGTCCGCCCGGAAACGCTCCGAACGGAGGCCAGAACCCCGGCACCCCAGCCTCCTGACCGGGGCTGATAACCACCCCAGCCGGGTGAGACGCGCGCTCGCAGTCCCCTGTGGCGATGCGCGCCGGTGGGGCCCGTCCACCTCCGCGGGCCCCACCGCCCCGCCCGCTCCGGGACACCGGCCCGGCGCTGGGACGGTCGGCGTCGTCCAGCGCAGGGATGGCGGCGTCAGCCACGGCTCTCCGGGAAGGTGCGGGCGATGAGGTCGAGCGCATCATGACTCGGCCGACCTCGCCTTTCCGGGGACGGCCAGGATGGGCAGGAGTGCGGCCGCGAGGATCGCCGCCGTCCACCAGAAGGTCTCCGTGAAGGCGTTGGTGAGCAGCACGGGCGTGTCGGCGGTGTGCTGCGACGCGGCGTCGGCGAGGTTGCCGCTGGCGCCAGGGATCTCATGCCGGATGGCGATCTGCAGGACGACGGCCATCACCGCGGTGCCGAACGAGCTGCCCACGCGGATCAGGATGTTCGCGCCCGTGGTCGCCGCGGCGACCGCCTCGCGGGGGAGGCCCTGGTAGCTCGCCGCCATCAGGGACGGGGCGATCATGCCGTGGCCGATGCCGACGACGAACATCGCGCCCATGATGACGGCCCGTCCCGTCGTGGGATCGAGCGTGGTCAGGCCGAGGGTGCCGAGCAGGACGAGCGCGACGCCGCCGACGGCGATCCAGCGCCCGCCGAACCGGTCGACGAGCCGTCCGGCCACCGACATCGTGATCATCGCGCCGACGCCCATCGGGGCGAGCAGCCATCCCGAGTCGAGCGCGGACTCGCCGCGGACGATCCTGGCGAACAGCGGGATCAGGATCATCAGCCCGAAGACGGACGCGCTGTAGAGGAAGAACCCGCCGGTGGCGGTGGTGAAGGCGCGGGTGCGCAGGAGGCGGAGCTCGATGAGCGCCCCTTCGCGCTTGCGGAGCGCGTGCACCGCGAACGCGATCACGAGCGCGGTGCCGCCGATGACGCTGGCGAGGAAGCGCGCGCCGGTCAGGCTGGTCCCGTTCCCGGCCTCCGACAGCCCGTACACGAGAGCGGCGAGCCCGGGTGACAGCAGGACGATGCCGGTGACGTCGAGCCGCGCGTCCGGGTCGCGTTCGGTGTCGCGCGGCAGCATCCGGACCGCCGCCAGCAGCGCCGCTGCGCACAGGGGGATGTTGACGTAGAACATCCAGCGCCAGCTCAGATGGTCGACGATCGCGCCGCCGAGTAGCGGGCCGAGCACCGGGGCGAGCATCGCGGGCACGGAGACGATGCTCATGACCCGTCCCATCCGGCTCGGCCCGGCTTCCCGGACGAGCATCGTCTGGCCGACGGGCATCAGCATGCCGCCGCCCAGTCCCTGCAGGACGCGGAACACGATGAGCGACGGCACCGACCAGGCCAGCCCGCACAGCAGCGAACCCCCGATGAACAGGCCGAGCGAGACCAGCCACATGGTCCGGGCGCCGAACCTCCGCACCGACCAGCCCGTCATCGGGATCGCCATGGACAGCGCCAGGGTGTAGCCCGTCACGACCCACTGGATGGTCGACAGCGAGGTGCCGAAGTCCTTGCCGAGCGCGGTGATCGCGACGTTGACGATCGTGCTGTCGAGCACCGTCATGATCACGCCGAGCACGACGACGATCGCCAGGTTGCGCAAGTGCGGGTCGATGCCCGTCTTCGCCCCGGTCGGGGGCGCCTTCTGAATCGCGGTCAAGATCCGTCCTCCGTTTCCGTACGCTGTATCGGTCACACCGTACACCGTCTCGCTCGATCTGTACACCGTATCGATACGCCGTATCGGTTAGGATCGCTGGCGTGGCAGAGAGCAGTGAGCCGCCCGAGCGTGATCGCGAGCGGCCGGAACAGGCCGAACGGTCACAACAGACCGAGCAGCGCGAACGGGCCGAGCGGCCGCAACAGCGCGAACGGGCCGAGCGGCCGCAACAGCGCGAACGGGGCGAGCGGCGCGAGCGGGCCCGGCCGAACGACGTCTGGGCGCGCCCGCGCGGTGGCCGCCGTCCCAAGCTGACCCGCGAGGCCATCGTCGACAAGGCCATCGAGATCGCCGACGCCGAGGGGCTGGAGGCGGTCTCCATCCGCCGGGTCGCGAGCGAGCTCGGCGTGCGCGCCATGAGCCTCTACACGCACATCGAGGCGAAGGAGGACCTCCTCGACCTGATGTACGACGTGGTCGCCGTGGAGGTCCTGGTCGAGGACGGCCTGCCGGACGACTGGCGCGAGGCGATGATCGAGATTACCCGCAAGGAGCGCGCCGCCGGCCTCCGGCATCCCTGGATGTTCGAGCTGGCCGGCCGGTCGCCGCGCATCGGGCCGAACGGGCTGCGGCACGCCGAGCAATCGATGGCCGCCGCGGCCCGGCTCACCGACGATCCCGAGGAGATGCTCGCGATCGTCACGACCGTCGACCACTACATGCTCGGTTTCGTCCTGCGCGAACAGCGGCTCCGCGAGATGGGGACGACGGCCCTCGGCGAGGCGCGGCAGAGCGTGCTGGAGCAGGCCTACATCACCAAGCTCCTGGAGAGCGGGGAGTTCCCGCACCTCCGGTCGGTCCTCGACACGGGGCTCTACAACCAGGAGGATTTCGACCTAGGGCTCAAATGGCTGCTCGACGGCATCGAACACGATCACCGAGGGAAGTGGCCCTCGACCAGCAGTCCGACGTAGCGTAGGCGCCGGGGTACGTGCCGCTACGACGAGACGGGGTCCAGGTGCGGGCAGCGAGGTACATCGGCGTGGCCATGGCGGCGACGCTGGCGGCGGCGACCGGATGCAGCGGCGGGGACGGCGGCGGGGGCAAGGAGGCGACGGCCGCGACGTCGCCGGGCACCGCCCCGTCAGGGCTCGGCGCCTTCTACGGCCAGAAGCTGTCCTGGAAGAGCTGTGGCGGCGGGTTCGAGTGCGCCACCGCGCAGGTCCCGCTCGACTACGCCAAGCCGTCCGGCGAGAAGGTCGGGATCTCCATGATCCGGCTCCCCGCCCAGGACAAGTCCGCCCGGATCGGCTCGCTGTTCACCAACCCGGGCGGCCCGGGCGGTTCCGGTGTCGACTTCGTCCGGCAGGCCGCCTCGAGCTTCGGGGCCGACCTGCGCAAACGCTTCGACATCGTCGGGTTCGACCCGCGCGGTGTGGGCGCCAGCGATCCGGTCCGCTGCAACTCCGGACCGGAGCTCGACAAGTTCTTCGCCGCAGACTCCTCTCCGGACGACAAGCAGGAGGTCGACGCCTTCGCGGCGCTGAGCAAGCAGTTCGCGACCAACTGCAAGACCAAGGCGTCCTCTGAGCTCCCCTATGTGGGCACGAAGGACGCCGCCCACGACATGGACATCCTCCGCGCCGCCGTAGGCGACTCCAAGTTCACCTACTACGGCGCGTCCTACGGCACCTATCTCGGCGCCATATACGCGGAGGAGTTCCCGAAGAACGTCCGTGCCCTCGTGCTGGACGGCGCCGTGGATCCCAAGGAGTCCGCCGTCGGCACCCTGGTCGAGCAGTCCAAGGGGTTCGAGACGGCCTTCCGCGCCTTCGCCGAGGACTGCGTGAAGTCGGCCGGCTGCCCCCTGGGGACGTCCACGGACGAGGCCGAGAAGAACCTCGCCGCCTTCATGGCCAAGACCGACAAGACGCCGCTGGCCAACACGCGCGACTCGCGGAAGGTCACCGAGTCCCTGGCCGTCATGGGCATCGCCACCGCCCTGTACCTCAAGGACTACTGGCCCCTCTTGCGCCAGGCCCTCACGCAGGCCATGCAGAAGGGTGACGGGACGCTCCTCCTGGCCCTCGCCGACCAGATGGTCGAGCGCAAGCCGAACGGCACCTACAGCAACCAGACGGACGCCAACATGGCCGTCAACTGCGTCGACAAGCCCAACCCGCCGACCCTCGCCGAGTACGGCAAGGCCGCCGACCAGGCCAAGAAGGCCGCGCCGCACTTCGGCCCCTTCGTCGTCTGGGGCGGCCTCCCCTGCGTCTACTGGCCCGTCCAGCCGAAGCAGCAGCCGCAGCCCGTGCACGCCAAGGGCGCCAAGCCCATCGTCGTCATCGGCACCCTCCGCGACCCGGCCACCCCGTACAAGTGGGCGCAGAGCCTCGCCAAGCAGCTCGACTCCGGCGTCCTGCTGTCCCTGGACGGCGACGGCCACACCGCCTACTTGCAGGGCAACGCCTGCATCACCAAGGCCACCGACAACTACCTGCTCACCACGGAGCCGCCGAAGAACGGGACGCTCTGCCACTGACCGAGCCGTGCCGCCGATAACCGGTGCGCATCCACCCCTGCGGACCCGGTAGACTGCATCCAGCCGTGTTCCGCGCGGCACGCCGCCTTAGCTCAGTCGGCAGAGCGATTCACTCGTAATGAATAGGTCGTCGGTTCGATTCCGACAGGCGGCTCCACCTCAAAGGCCCCTTGCGATCACGGCAAGGGGCCTTTTGCTAACTGTGATGGGCGCCGGGGCGGTGCTGGTCGAGTCGCCTTCGTTCGGGTGGTCGGTCATCACGGTGGTACTCCTTGGCCGGTTCGGGTAGTCCGGGTTAGTTGCGGGGCTGACGGGACTGGGTCTGGTCGGTGAGTATGGGGTGTGCCGGGGTGGTGTGGGTGCCGAGGGTGTTGGTCAGGTGGTGAAGGCCAGGTTGAGGTGGGCGAGGCGGCGGACCATGAGGCTGGGCACGTGTTGGGCGGGTGCGGTGAGGTGGAAGGGGCCGTGGGCCAGGAGGGCTTGGACGGCGAGGACGGCTTCCAGGCGGGCGAGGTGGGCGCCGATGCAGAAGTGGATGCCGCGGCCGAAGGCGGTGTGGGACTTGATGGCGGGCCGGTGCAGGTCCAGGGCGGTGGGGTCGGGGTAGGCGTCGGGGTCGTGGTTGGCCGCGCCCCAGAGCAGCATCAGGCGGGACCCGGCAGGCAGGTGGACGCCGCCCAGGGTGGTGTCGCGGGTGGTCACGCGGAAGTGGCCGCGAAAAGGGCTTTCGAGGCGGAGTGTCTCTTCCACGAATTCCGGGATCTGGTCGGGGTGTTCGCGCAGGCGGTCGGCGAGGGCGGGGTCGGTGGCGAGGGCGTGGGCGGTCGCGCCGATGAGACTGGCGGTCGATTCGCTGCCCGCGGTGACCAACTGCAGCGCCATCGCGACCCGTTCGTCGCGGGTGAGCGTCTCATCGGCTGCCAGGACGTCCAGCAGCCCGCCGGACGGGCGGGTGGCCGCGGCGGCGAGCTGCTCGTCGAGGTAGCGCATGAAGTCGAGGATCTCGATGGCGATCAGGCCCAGCCGTTCGGGGCCGGCCAGGCCGCCCAGCAGCTCGATCGCGGCGTCCGACCAGGCGGTGATCCGGTCGGCGTCGGCCTCGGGCAGCCCGAGGATCGCGCTGATCATCAGCACCGGGACGGGGGCGGCGACCTGCCCCATCCAATCCCCGCCGCCCTGCTGCGCCAGGGCCGCCACGCGCGGGAGGAGCAGGTCCTGGATCCGGTCGGTCAGTCCGGCGACGGTGCGCCGGGCGAAGAGCGGGGCCATGGCGGCACGCTGCGTGGTGTGGACGGGCGGGTCGGCGGTGGCCAGGACGTCGACCGCGGCGCCGCTCATGTCCATCAGCTCCGGTCCGCCCGTCCCGGCGCTCAGCAGGCCGGCCAGGTTGCTGGAGAAGGTGGCCGGGTCATCGAGGGCTTGGAGGACCTGGGCGTGCCGCACCACCAGGTGCAGGCCCAGCTGCGGCAGCAGGTGGACCGGGCCGCGCTCTCGCAGCCGCGCATAGGCCGGGTACGGGTCGGCCAGTGATTCGGGTGAGAACAGGTCCTCACCGACCAGAGGAGCTCTCATATAACACGTTATAGTTCACGTTAAAGGCGAGAGGAAGGCCCTGTCCCGTGGAGACTCCGTTGCCGGCCGTCGAGTACGGCCGTTCGACCCTCAGCGTCACCCGGCCGTTGAAGGAGGCCGAGCGGGCCAGGCGGGAGAAGATCCTGGACGCGGCTCGGGAGCTGGCGCGCGAGGGCGGCCCGGAGGCCACCACGATCCGGGCGGTTGCCGCGCGCGCGGGCACCACCCCCGTCACCGTCTACCGGTACTTCCCGTCCAAGGACCATCTGTTGCTGCACCTGATGGTCGACTGGTCGGTACGGGTCATCGCCGACCTGACCGCCCGCCCCTACGCCGGGACCGAGGCCGAGCGCGTCGCCGCCGGGTTCGCCGACATCATCGGCTGGGCCGCCGACGAGCGGCTGCTGCTCACCGCCGGGATGAGCGCCATCGGCTCACCCGACCTCAGCGGCGACGGCCTGAGCGTTTGGCGGGACCTGTTCACCGGCCTCATCCGCGCCATCCTCACCGACCCCACCTGGACCGACACCGAAGGCAAGGCCTTCACCCTCGGCCACGTCCTGCTCGCCTGCCTGCTCGATCTGACCACCAGCCGCGCCACCGCCGCCCAGACCGGCGACCACATCACCACCGCCGCCCGCCTCATCTTCCGCTGACCCGCCCTCGACCGGAACACCCGCCTCGGCCCGCGGGACGCCGAGCTCAACGACTGGGACCACCTGGGCCACGCCCGTCATGGAGGTCGGCGTCGCCGCGGACGGGAAGGCCGTCGTCAGCTGGTCTTGAAGCGTCCGGCGAAGGCACGGAGCGGGAGGTCGGCGCTGGTCACGACTCCCGGAGGAGCCGCCACGACCGCACGGATCGCGTTGAGCGCCGGCAGGCCGGTCACCGTCATGCCGATCGAGGCGAAGTCGTCGGCGTCGGACAGGTCGACGCCCGGAGCCGGGAAGATCATGTGCTTCTGGTAGATCTGCGGGTCACCCTTGATCTGGGTGACGTAGCAGCCCTTGATGTCCCAGCTCGGCGCGGTGTGCGGGGTCATCTGCCATTCGAGGTGGGTCTCCACGCGCGGTACGCCGCCGGCGATGCCGACGTACTTGATGTAGCTCGCGCCTAGTGAGCCCTTGGGCAACCGGTACCAGCCCAGGTCGACGTCCTTGGTGCATGCGCCCAGCTCGTAGCTGAAGGTCACGTCGTCGAGCTCGAGGTCGAAGGCGTCGGCCATCATGTGGACCGAGTCGGCGAAGACCTCGGTGTACTTGCGGAGCATGCCGGGCAGGGCGGGCTCGTCGACGGGGAGTCCGTAGCCGACCTCGCGCCAGGTCGCCGCGGAGTGGTGGCAGGAGACGTCGACGGACTCGATGGTGGTGATGTGCTCGATCTCGGCGACGTCGGCGGAGGCGACCACGCCGAGGATCTGGTTGAGGCCGGGGTTCATGCCGGTGCCGTAGAAGGTGGCACCCCCCTCCTTGGCGGCCTCGTCGATGATCTCGGTCCATGGCTGGCCTGACGGGTGCGGGTGGTTGAGGTTGCGGTGGTGGCCGGTGATCCAGTCAGCGGTGGTGACGATGTTGATCCCTGCTTTGAGCAGCGCGAGGTAGAGGTCCTCGTCGGGGAAGACGCCGTGGAAGGTGACGGCGTCGGGCCGGGCCGCGATGATCTCCTCGACCGTGCCGGTCGCCGTGATGCCGACGGGTCCGATGCCGGCGAGCTCGCCGACATCGCGGCCGATCTTGTCGGGGGAGTAGCAGTGCACACCGATGAGCTCGAGGTCGCGGTGCCTGCCGATGCGTTTGATCATCTCGCTGCCGACGTTGCCGGTGGCGACCTGAAAGACGCGGATCGGGGTGGGGGCGGCGGTCATGGCGTGGCCTTTCAGGACGGGACGGTGGTCGGGTAGAACTGCTTGGCCCAGGTGCGGAGTGCGGTGAAGCCGGGGTACTCGTCGCGAACGAGGGCGGCGGGGTCGGCGTACTTCTGGTGGGACCAGATGACGATGTCGGCCGCGAACTGCTCGATGACCGCATGGGCGTGCTTGACCGCGCGCGCGAGGCTGTCCTCCTCGGTGAGCGCGGGGTCACGGCCGATCCAGACCGAGAAGCGCACGTCGCAGGTCGAGTCGTCCACGGGGGTGATGGCCGAGGCCGTGCGGTTGTCGATCATCCCGTGGCTGCGGGTCACGGCGAGTCCGAGTCCGGCGTTGATCGCCTCGACGCCGCTGCTCACCTCGTCGATGCTGGCCGGCGCTCCTTCGAAGGCGATGGTGAAGTCCACGTAGGACACCGGCCCGTCGAAGTCCTGGCGGGTGAACAGCGGCACGATCGGCACCTTGTGGACGTACTTGAAGTGCGCGAAGTCGACGCCGTTCTCCAGGACGTACTGGGGGTGCATCTCGAGGCCCTCGTTGAACAGCACGCAGTCGGGATACGTCGGGTGGTAGTCGTCCTCGGTCACGCCGTCGTCCCAGGCGGTGAAGATGTCGGGTACGTCGAAGTACGGTTCGCGCCCTTCGACGTCGTGCCAGATGTAGATGGACTGGTTGCGCTCGACCGTGGGGAAGGTCTCGATCTTGCGGCCCAGGTTGGGGCGGTCCTCGTAGGGGATGCAGACGTTGCGTCCGGCGGCGTTCCACTGCCAGCCGTGGAAGGGGCACTGGATGGTGTCGCCGACGACGCTGCCGCCGTAGCCCAGATGCGCCCCAAGGTGCCGGCAGTAGGCGTCCATCACGGCCACCTTCCCGGACTGTCCCCGCCAGACCACGAGGTCCCGGTCGAACGCCCTGGTGCGGAGGACCTCGCCGACGGCGACCTCCGCGGACCAGGCGACCTGGAACCAGCCGGTCGGGTTCATCGGCAGCATCGGCTTGGGCATCAGGTCCTCGCCTCCACGGGTGACGGTAATCGTCGTTCTGATTTACAGAATTGGAATTCTGTTCGGACGCTAACATAGGATCTGGTGGAGCTACAAGGGAGGGAAGTACCGGTGTCGGTCGTCAGCGTCGCCGAGGCTCGCCACGCGATGTACCGGCAGCAGGTCCTCAACGCCGCCGAGATCGAGTTCGGCAAGGCCGGGTTCGCCGACACCCGCATGGACGCCATTGCGGCCACCGCCGGACTCAGCCTCGCGACGGTCTACAAGACCTTCGCCGGCAAGGGCGAGATCTGGGACGCACTGCACAAGGACCGCATGGATGCGCTGCTGGCATCGGTGGAAGGCTCGGGCGACGAAGGTCAGTCCGGACTCGACCGCCTGCTCGCGAGCGTCGCCGCCGTGGCGAGGTTCCTCGCGGACAACCCTGCCTATCTCGAGCTGAACATCCGGGTTGGGGGCTGGGCCAGCTCCTACCACCAGGCGCATGGTGTCCAGCGCTCCGTGTGGAGCGCGGGCATCGACATGCTCGCGGCCGGCATCCAGCACGCCGTCGACGTGGATCGCCTGCCCGCCATCCGGCCGCAGATCGGGGCGGCGATGGTGGTCTCCGCGCTGCAGGCCTGGCTCACCGACTGGGTGGTCCAGGAACGTGACCGCGACATCGATGCGGTCATCGACGAGATGCAGCAGCACCTCCGCTGGATGCTCGCCGGCTCAAGATGAGCCTGGACCGGGCAGAGGACGGCCAGCAGGTCAGCGTGCGGATCAGAGGTGCCGGCCGGCGCCGGCGGGTTGCGGTTCCCACGCCGTCTCAGGCTCGTGCGGGTGCGGACGGCTCACCAGGCATTCGGTTCCCGGTTCCGGAGGCAGGAAGATCCGGTGGACGAGGACGAGCCCGGTAAGGACGATCATCACCACGAGGACCCAGCCGGCCGATCGCGCGGGGCCGTAGGACGAGACGATGTAGCCGGCGCAGAGGGCGCCGACCGCGGCCGACAGGCGGGTCACGAAGGTGCCGGCGCTGGCGACGCGGGCGAGGATCGCCGTGTCGATGCAGCTCGCCTGGTAAAGGGCCAGGGCCACGTTCACGTTGGCGCCCACGAAGCCGATTCCGCCCCAGGCCGTGACCATGAGCCAAGCGTTCGCTCTGGACGCGATGACGATCGTGAGGGCGAGCCAGGCGGTGACCGAGAAGAGGATGACGTTGCGCGGCCGGATGATTCTGAAGACCCGGGGCGCGATGCTCGATCCGATCAGGCCGCCGAGGCCGGAGACGGCGAGGATGGCGCCGATGAAAAGGGCCGATCGGTGCTGCTCGCGGGCGAGGACGACGAAGAGCAGAATGATGATCTGGAAGAGGACGTTGGTC
The DNA here is from genome assembly GCF_040651755.1 of Actinomadura sp. NPDC048394. NCBI lineage: Bacteria > Bacillati > Actinomycetota > Actinomycetes > Streptosporangiales > Thermomonosporaceae > Actinomadura > Actinomadura sp. NPDC048394. Next base: position 34,056 of record NZ_JBEZJL010000025.1, read on the forward strand.
ACGACGCAGATGGTGAGCACGTTTCGCAGGAAACGGTCTCTGCGCAGGGCCGCCAGCCCCTCCTTGAGGGCGTGCCTCATTCCAGCTTTCATACCCAGTGATCCCCCGAGGGGGGATTTGTCCACCATTTGTAGGGACAGGATCGCGGCAAGGGCGGTGCAAAGGCTGAGAAGCGGGGTCGCCCAGCTGAGCGCTGTCGCCAGCAGGCCTCCGAGTGGGCGGCCGAACAGTAGCGAGCCCTGGCTGCGCGCCTCGTTCTTGGCGATCGCGACCGGCAGCAGTTCGTGCTGGACGACGCGGGGCACGGAGGTGATCTCGGCCGTGCCGTAGAAGACGGTGCAGGTGCCTTCGATCGCCGCGGCGGCGAGCAGCACGCCAATGGGGGCGTCCCACAGCAGGAACGCCACCAGCAGGACCAAGGCCGAGACCAGCCGTACGACGAGGGTGGCCTGCATGACGCGCCATCGGCTCAGGCGTTCGACCAGGACGCCGGCGGGGATCTGGAGCAGCAAAGGGGGAAGGGTCCCGGCGGTCGTCACCCACCCGGCCAGTACCGGTGACTCCTGCATGGACAGGGCGAGGAGAGGGAAGGCGGCCATCGCGCTGACCGAGCCGAGCTGGGAGACGGTGGAGCCGAGCCACAGCCAGGTGAAGTCGGCGCCCAGAGAGTGGTCGCTCTTGCGGCGGAGCCAAGCGCGGAGGCGCCGTCGCGACAGCTTCATGCCGGTTCCCTTCCTGTCGATGGCAACCGGTTGAGGTGCCTCGATAGCAGAAAGGGATCGGGCGCTCCAGTATGTCGCCTGGAAGCGCATTCTACTCGATGCAGGCTCGTTCAGGAGTGATTTCAGCGACCTAGGTTCGTGTCGTCGCGGGATTGTGGCGGCGAGGACAGGGTCCGGGTGTCGCATTCGTTCATGACGGCGGCGCTCAGTTCTTTGATCCGCTCCTTGATGCGAGCGTCGATGTCGGCCGGGTCCATGTCCTCGCCACCGGCCGACCTGCCGTACTGGAAGGCCCATGCGACATCCTCCAACAAAGCCATGACGGCCTGCCGGGTCTCGTCGTCGCGGCTCAGCGTCCAAAGACCGAAAAGCGCTGCTACGGCTATGGGGTAATCGTCCCGTGTGTGCTTAATTTGATCGGAAAGGTCACTATCATCCAATCGCGTGCCCGGTGTCCGGCGCATGTCCTGGACGAGCTGCGTCCTCACGCTGACCCTTGCGACCGTCAGCCGGACGTCCGCGAGCGCGGCGTGCATGGCGTGCTTGTGCTCCTCGTGGTCCCGTTCGGCCCGCAGATCCCGATCCCGGATGTTCGTCTTGCGGGACTGGAACCAGTTGGAGATGAAGCCGTTGGCCGTGCCCGCGACGCCTCCGAAGAAGGTGGCGGAGCCGACCGCGAGCGCGACGATGGCGACGTCCTGCATGTGCTTCCCCTGGAAGGTGCCGTAAACGCGGATGGGTGCGGGTATCAGGGCATTTCGCGCAGCAGGTCGGCCTCGCTGCGCTGGTGCGAGGGGAGCGGGGGGTCCTTGGCCTCGACGGCCAGCGCGGCGAGCTTGACCGCTGCCCCCCGATCCCCGCACAGCTGCTCCGCACGCGCGGCCCGCAGTAGGGCCGGCCCGTCGTCATCGGCCTCCGCGAGGGCCACGTCGAGCGCGCGCTTGGCCGCGTCCAGGCGGGACAGCGTCGCCAGCGCGAGGGCCCGGGCCGCCTCGCTGGACGGCCGGGCGCGCCGGCCCACCCGGTCGAGATCGCGCAGCGCCGACTTCGCCGACTCGCGATTCCCCTGGTCGGCGAAGATCTCACCGCGCGTCTGCAGGGCCTCCGGGGTGTCCCCGTCCAGGGTGAGCGCGCCGCTGAGCACGGCGAGCGCCGTCTGCGGCTGGCCCGCCCGGAAGAGCGCCTGGCCGAGGCCCGCCTGCAGCCCCGGGTCGTTCGGGACCCGGCCGGTCGCCGCCCGCAACTCCTCGACCGCCGTCGCCGGGCTCGCGTCCGCCGTGGCCAGGAGCAGCCGCCCGATGGCCGCTAGTAGGTGCCCGACGGCCGTCGTGTCCTGCAGCGACTCGAAGAGGGCGGCGGCCTCGCGGTAGTGACGGATGGCCAGATCCGTCAGGAACTCCTCGTGGGCGATGTCGCCGAGGGTGCGTTCGGCCTCGGCACGGACGAGGACATGCTGTGGATCGTTCGCGCCGACGGCTTCCTCGGCTCGCCGCCGCGCCAGGGCAAGATCCCCGCGGCGGAGCGCCGCGCGTGCGGCCGCCAACATCCGCTCCGGCGACGCCGCCGGAGCGTCGACGGGCTCAGACAAGCTCTGGACGGGCCGTACCAGCCGGGGATGCAGCAGTTCGAACGAGTGCGGCGAGCGTCTCCTGATCAGGTGCCGGTTCTCCAGCGCGCGCAGGAGCTCGTCATCAGCGGCCGGCGAACGATCCTCGAGCGCGCGGCGGAGCCGGACGGCGACCTTCGCGAGGGAGCATCCCTGATCGGCGGCGACCTCCGCCAGTTGCCTGCGTACGTGTGCCCGCAGCGCGACGTCGACCGCGGCGGCCAGATCTTCCGGGGAGGAAGCGGCGCAAGGGGGCAGCCCGGTGCGGGCGGCTTGCAGCAGTGCGGGCTCGACCTCCCCGGACGGCTCGTCATCCGCGTCCTTGCCGACCTCGTCGACGAGCGCTTCGACCGCGCCGGGATCGGGTGTCCGCCCGGCGGCGAGCAGCGAACGGCGAACGGCCTCGACCGCGTTCTCCGGAGTGAGCGGGTCGAGCCGGAACGTGGCATGTGTCCGGGTGGTCCGAAGGGCGAACTCGACCGCTTCGCCGAGGGTCTCGTCGCGTACGCACAGCAGCAGCCGGACGCCGGTGTGTTCCCGCATCGCCGCTGACAGCTCCTCGAGGAACAGCCGGCGGTCGCGCTCGTGGATCGGCGACGTCCGAAAGAGCGTTTCGGCCTGATCGATCGACACGAGGAGCGGAGAGCCGCCGCGCCGCCGCAGGAAGTCGCCAATGGACAGCTCAGAGCTGCGATACGGGGAGGCGTCTGGTTGCCAGGACGACAGGACGGCGAAGGAGAAGTGGTTCTGCCGCGGCACGGCGGCCAGCGGAAAGCGCGCGGAGAATGCGGGATGCCCGACCGCGAGCAGGTCCGTGCCCAGGTCGGCGAGAAAGGGCACGACCCCGGCGTGCAGCAGCGAGCTCTTTCCCACACCGGCCGCGCCGTGCAAGATGATCAGCCCGGTAGAGAGCCAGCTCTCGCCGAGTCGGCGGATCTCCTGGTCCCGGCCATGGAAGAACGGCCGCTCTTCGGCGGTGAAGAAGCTGGGTCCCACAAAAGGTGCGGTGCCTGCACCGGGGGATCCGGCGGGCTGGCTCACAAGTGCCATCCTGCTCTACGGGTCAGATGTCCTGGTCGGTCAGTCTGACGTCCAGAATGGCGGGCGGGGAGGACGAATGGCCGCATCTGGCCATTCAGTGCTCCTGGTCGAACGGCGGCGGCGTGTAGGAGTTGAAGGCGGCGATCGGCGCGCTGTCATTCGAGGTGTCAAGAATCTCACGCACGGCGTGCCACAGTGCGCTCTGGCTGATGCCGTCCAGCTGGTCGACGGAGAGAGCTGCCAGGTCGATCGTGCTGACCTGTGGGTTCCTGGTGTGCGGCATGTGATCTCCCGTCACGGCGGCAGCGGATGACTTTTATCTTGACACGTGCCCGAAGGGATGGCCAGGTGCGGCTCGAACGTTCTTCCAGGTACGTTGAAAAGCCTTTGTGTCATATGACGCAGAAGTCGAGCCCATTCCTTTTAGGATGAGCCCACATTTGCATTACAGACGCCCGAAAAGTATCTAGCGTCCTGTGGTGCAGCGGGTAAGGTGGTTTTCCTGCGGGCGACGGGCAGGTCGTTGCCGTGAGCGCAATCCGGAGGTGGTGCACATGGCACTGTCGGCCGGTCAGGCCGGAATGGCCAGGCGGGTTCCGCAGGTGTGGGGAAAGAAGATCCCCAAGCGGAACAAGAACTTCACCGGAAGGGAAGAGCTGCTCACGGCGTTGCGGGCGGGCATCACGGACACGGTCACGGCGGTCGTCTCGGTCTCCGTGCCCCACGCCCTGCACGGCCTGGGCGGAGTCGGCAAGACGCAGATGGCGGTCGAATACGCCTACCGTTACCGCGAGCATTACGACCTGGTGTGGTGGATCGCCGCCGACCAGTCGAACCTGCTCCGGTCCGCGCTGGCCGGGCTCGCCCCCCACCTCGACCTCCCCCCGCTGACCGCGACCGGGATCGAGGAGGCCACCAGCGCCGTCCTCGACGCGCTCAGGCGCGGCGAGCCGTTCGACAGATGGCTGCTGATCTTCGACAACGCGGACCAGCCCGAGGATCTGCGGGAGCTCATCCCCGACGGCCCGGGACACGTCCTGATCACTTCGCGCAACCATCGCTGGGCCGGGGTCGTCGAGACCGTGCCCATCGACGTCTTCACCCGCGAGGAGAGCCTGGCCTTCCTCGCGAAGCGGGTCCCGCGCACGAAGGACCACCCGGACGCCGACCGGCTGGCCGACAAGCTCGGTGATCTCCCGCTCGCCCTCGAGCAGGCCGGCGCCCTCCAGGCGGAACGCGGCATGCAGGTGTCGGAATACCTGGAACTGCTGACGGCGCGCACCTCGGAGCTGCTCGCGGAGGGCAAGCCGTCGGAGTACCCGCTGTCGATGACGGCCGCCTGGGGTCTCTCGGTCAACAGCCTGCGCGAGTCGCTGCCGGAGGCCGTCGAACTGCTGCGCTACTGCGCGTTCTTCAGCCCCGAGCCGATTCCCAGCGAGGTGTTCAACCGGATCCATCCCCGGCTCAGCCCGGAGATCGCGGAACTGCTCGCCGATCCCATCCGGCTGAGCCGCGCGATCGGGGAACTGGGCCGGTTCTCGCTGGCCAAGCTCGACAACACCGGCCAGGCGATCCAGGTGCACCGGCTGATCCAGGCGCTCGTCCGCGACGAGATGAGCGAGGCGGACCGCGACCGGGTCCGCCAGGAGGTCTACCTGCTGCTCGCGCAGACCGCTCCGGACGACCCCGAGGACCCCGTCGGCTGGGGCGACTACTCGGACCTGATGCCCCATGTGCAGCCGTCCGAGATCGCGGGCAGCCGGGACCCGGACGTCCATGAGCTGCTCCTGCGGGTCGCCCGGTACCTGCGAGCGTCGGGCGCGTACACCTCCGCGCAGAGCTTTCTCGAACAGATCATCGAGCGGTGGTCCGCGGACGGGTCACCGGACGATTTCGACGTTCTGCGCGCCCGGCGCCACCTCGCCAACGTGCTCCGCGAGCTCGGCAGGTTCCCGGAGGCGTACGAACTCGACTCCCGGACGCTGCCGAAGATGGAGCAGGTCGCCGGGACGGAGCACCCGGAAACGCTCCAGCTGCTGAACAGCCTCGGCGCCGACCTCCGCGCCGCCGGCGAGTTCGCCAAGGCTCTCGAGCATGACCTCGGTTCGCTGGAACGGCATGAACGCGTGCTGGGGCAACACGACCCCCAGGTCAACCGCGTCGCCCACTGCCTCGGGCTCGATTACGGCCTCATGAGCGACTACCAGCGCTGCAAGGTCTTCCACGAACGCGCCTACGTCCAGCAGCGTTCGCTCGGGCGCGCCAGTGACGCGGTCGACCTGCTGGCGCCCGGCAGCGGACTGGCCCGCGCGGTCCGGCTCTGCGGGGACTATGCCGAGGCGTACGACCTCGGCCAGTACCTGTACAACTTCGGTGTCCAGAAGCTGGGGCCCGACCATCCGTGGACTCTCCGCACGACGAAGGACCTGTCGATCTCGCTCCGCCGTCTCGGTGACTTCGAGCAGTCGCTCGAGCTGGCCTTGGACGTCCAGGCTCGGTACACGCGCTTGTACGGACTCTCCCATCCCGACACGCTGGCCTCCGCCATGTGCCTGGCGAACATCCAGCGGACCGTTGGCGACCTCGACAGCGCGACCACCCTGGCGGCGGACACGGTGAACCGGTACTCGCGCGTCTACGGCGAGCACCACCCCTACAACCATGGATGCAGGGGGAACCTCGCGCTCTTGACACGCGTCAACGGGGATCCAGGCAAGGCTCGCGTCATCAACGAGGAAGCGCTCGAGGGGGTGGAGGCCAAACTCGGCCGCGACCACCACTACTCCCTCACCATCGCGACCAACCTCGCCAGCGACCTCGCGGCGATCGGCGAAGTGGAGGCGGCGGTCCGGCTGGGACGCGGCACCCTCCGCCGGCTGGCGGCGGTCCTGGGCGAGACGCATCCGATGACGCTCGGCTGCGCCGCCAACCTGTCCGCCGACCTGTTCGTCCTCGGCGAGAAGGAAGAAGCGCAGAACCTGCACGCCGAGACCTTGGACCGCTACGCGGCGACGCTCGGGCAGGAGCACCCCGACGCGCTGGTCGCACAGCAACGCCGTCACCTCGACTTCGACTTCGACCCGCCCCCGATCTGATCGCGCTCCTCGTCGCGTGCCGGGCCGGGACCTCGCTGTCGCGTGCCAGGTCGGGACGCTCGCCGTCGCGTACCCGGGGGGCGGACGTTCGCCGTCGCGTGCCGGGTCGAGCGCCCGGGAATCGGCGACGCTGTCGGGTACGCCTCTGACCTGGCGAGTGCTCAGGCGCCGCTGTTGCGGCGGTGCCAGTTCGCGCGGTGCTCCGCTGCGCCCGATCTGGCGCGGCGGAGCGCGATGGCGGAAACGGGCTCCCGCCGCCATGCGGCCAGCGTCCGCGTCATGAGGTCGACGAAGTCCGCGCCCTCGCCGGTGAGGCCGCGGCTGTCCGCCATGGTCCGCGCCGCCCGCAGCGCCGCCTCGCGCCAGCGGGCGAACTCGGTCTCCGCCCGGACGCCGTGCGCGCCGCGCTCCACATCCCGCTGCCTGCGCCAGAACCCGGCCACGCCCAGGTAGGCGTAGGTGCCGTGGAGCAGTCCCGCGATCGGGCGCGGGTCTCCGCGCCATGGCGCGTAGTACCGGGTCCCGTCGTCCGGCAGCGTCAGGGGCACCGTCTCGAGCACCGCGCTCAGCTTGACGTGCTGGACCTCGTGCGCCAGCGTCTCGGCGAACTCGCGATGCCCGGGCGGCGTGGACAGCCCGATGTTGCCGAACGCGTGCTGCGGCGTCCCGCTCACATGGCCGGTGGCACCGGCGGCGAGCGGGGTCAGGGCGGTGATCGCGCCGGCGACCTCCGCGCAGATCGTCCAGTGCAGGGGGACGAGGAGCTCCCACGCCCGTTGCAGCGTCCGCTGCCAGCGTTCCCTGACCGCCTCGCCGAGCGGGCCCGTGACCTGCGCGGATCCCGGCATCCGGTCGGGGTCGCGGTCTTCCAGGACGAACCCGACGCGCGTGCCGCGGTGCTCCGCGCCGAGCCTCCGCAGCGGCGTCCATCCGGGCTCGCCCTCGCGCAGGCGTAGCGGCCCGAGCCGTCCGGGCGTGAACTCGGCGGTGCGGTGGCCGGGAAGCGACGCGTGCCCGAGGCCGGGCAGAACCACCTTCCCTTCCTCGACCGGTACCTCGATGGGGTCGCCGTCACCGGCCCGGTGCGTCACGACGGCGGCCAGGCAGGCGATCCGTCCGGGATGGCAGGCCGTCCCGTCGCCGCCGGTCATCGCGGTGAGCGTGCGGCGCCCCCATGCCGCCACGGTCGGGTAGCCGAGCACGTCGCGGACCAGGTCGGGACGGTCGCGGTGCAGTGCCGCGAGCGCGGCGAAGCCCGCCGCCGCCTGGCCGGCCTCGGGATGACCGGAGGCCTGCGCCGCGTCACGGATGCCGCGGAGAAGGAGAAGCAGTCGGCCGTGGTTCAACGCGGCGAGCTCGCGGACGGCGGCGGCGCCGCCGCCACCGCGGCCCAGCGCGCCGAGCGTCCGGTCCGACAGCATCAGCGGCGGACGCCGGTGAGATCAGCGAGGTCTTCGGCCATGACCCGCTGGATGTGGTCGATCAGGCGGAGCAGGTCCGCGCAGAAGACGCTGGGGTTGCGGAAGCCGCGTCCCGCTCGGTAGCGGTGCGGGTACAGGCCGCCTCCGCAGACCTGGTGGACCTCGCACCTGCGGCACTGCGGGGACAGGGCCGCGACGCCGATCTGCCGGGCCGCGAACGGAGGCAGCATGAGCGCCGAGTCGAAGTCGTCGCGGAAGACGTGCAGCCGGGTGCCCGAGGCTCCGTCATAGGCGGACTTGAGGGTGTCGACCAGTTCGATGCTCCCGTCGGTCTCGATGACCGTGACCGCGACGGGCGACAGGCCGAGCGCCTCGCTGCGCGACGGGCGCCCGCCCAGCATGCGCATGATCTCGAGGAACATGCGGATCCGGGTGCGCTGGACCGGCGCTCGGTACCACCGGTCGAAGATCGTGATCAGCCAGTCGGCGTACGGGGTCCGGCCCGGGGCGGGCAGGCCGGGTGGCGGCGCGTCCCAGTTGCCGTGCGGGAGGAGGAAGTCGATCGACGGCGGTTCGAAGGCCAGCAGCGCCTCGTAGGTCCGCAGGGGGTCGGCGGCGGGGTCGACCGTGGCCAGCAGGCCGGAGAACAGATGGCGGTACCGCGGGGCGTTGAGCCGGTCGAGCGCGGCGGCGACGGCCTGGTAGCTGCCCCGCCCGTCGGCCCTGGTGCGGCGCAGGTCGTGGCTCTCCTGGTAGCCGTCGAGGCTGATGCCCAGCAGCACGTCCAGCTCGTCGAACAGGTCGAGGAAGTTGGCGTCGAGGAGGACGCCGTTCGTCTGGACGTGGAAGGTGATCCGTGTCGGCGGGTCGACGGCGGAGCGGAGCGCGCCCACCGCGTACCGCAGGTGCTCGATTCCGGCGAGCAGCGGTTCCCCGCCGTGCAGGATGATGTCGATCGCGGGCAGTGCGTGCGTTCGGGCGTGCTCGGCGATGCGTTCGGCGACCTTGTCGATGGTGGGCTTCGCCATACGACGTGGCTGTTTCATCCAATTCTGGTCAGCCATTTCGTACATGTAGCAGTACGTGCATTTGAGGTTGCAGCGACTGTGCACCTTGAGGATGAACTGCCGGAACGGCGTCGGCCGCCATCCCGCCGCCAGCAGCGCGCCGACGTCCAGGGTCGCGGGCCACTCCGATCCCCTGCTGCCGGGCTCATCGCTGCTGACCACGCTCGTCCTCCTCGTCACGAGAGCCGGCGCGGCGGCGCGCACACCCTTTTCGTCCATTTATAGAACGTTTTGCAAGCCCGGGGAACCCGGGCGGCACGGCCGGACCGGGCCGCTTTACCGGCGACGGCGATGATCTGTGCGAATGTCCGTCAGATCGCGGACGGGCATGCCGGCGGTGATCGCCCAGCGTTCGTGGTCGCGCCAGACGCCGCCGATCCTGATGAACTCCGGCGAGAATCCCTCCCGCCGGAAACCGAGGCGTTCCACCAGCCTCCGGGATCGGGCATTGCCGGGCTGGACGTCGGCCTCGATCCGGTGCAGTCCCAGCGGACCGAACCCATGCCGGACGGCCAGCCCGACGCCTTCGGTCATGAGCCCCTGGCCGGCGGCCGGCGCGAACGCGCAGAAGCCGGCGACGGCCCGGTCGAACGGCCCGCGGACGATCCCGGTGAGCGTGACCAGCCCCGCCGCCTCACCGGTACCGATCCGGCGCACTAGCAACGCCTCGTTTTGCGACGGATCGGCGAACCGCTCCAGATACTCGCGGAACGTCGTGGAGTTCGTCGGTGTCCTGACCCAGTCGCCATGGAGCCGCACGCTGAGCCGGGCGAGGTGGACGAACTCCTCTTCGTCGTCCGCCCGCAGACGGTGCAACGTCACGCGATGTGCCACGACGCCTCTCCGATGCGGCTCAAGACGCTGCCCACATCAACTTCGTTGATCCTCTGCAGGTCGTCAACCAAAGAGGTGAAGTCGCGCTACGCGGCTGAGTGAATCGACCTGCGAGCAGAATGGGAGTGGTCGTATTTCGGTGGGAGTGGAGGGTCGTTCGGGGGGGCGTAGGCGGACGGCCATGTGGACGAGGAAGTAGAGGCCCGCGACGAGGTAGCAGTTGGCGACCGGTGTCAGGAGATGGAGACCGTATTCGCGCGGGTCTCCGTTGTGAGGCGTCCACCACAACGGGGACAGGACGAAGACGATGCAGCCGGCCAGAGCGGTCCTCCGGTGGCCGTCGCGGAGGAGGACGGCCAGGACCGGGACGACCCATACCCAGTGATGCGCCCAGGAAATGGGAGAGACGAGCAGGCCGGTCACGCCCGTGACCGCTGTGGCGCTCAGCCAATCGCCGCGCCGTGCCCAGAGAACGGCGGTCGTCAGGCCGACCGTGCCGATGGTCAGGGGAATGGCCGGATACCAGGCGCCTATGTGGTCCGTGCCGTGGAGTATGCGGGCCAAGGCGCCGAATGGGGACTGGTTGCTGATGTACGTGACGCCGACGCGTGACGTGTCGAAGAAGGTGTGCAGCCAGTAGACGCGGGACGCGTCCGGGGTAATGGCATAGGCGAGCAGGGTGCAGACAGCGAAAGTGGCAAAGGCCGTGACGGCGTCCTTGGTTCGTCGCGTGAGCAGGAGCAGGACGATGAAGATGCCCGGTGTCAGCTTGATCGCGGTGGCGATGCCGATACCGATTCCCGCTGGACGGTCGAGGGCGACGCGGTGCATGTCGGCCAGGACCAGGGCCAGGAGGAACAGGTTGACCTGGCCCAGGAAGAAGGAATGCCAGACCGGTTCCAGAAGCAGGCCGGCGGTCGCGACCGCGACGAGGGATATGCGGCGGCCTACCAGTTTCATGGTCAGGGAGCAGGCCCAGATGAAGGCCGCGAATGCGGCCACCTGCCACAGCATCCGGACGAAGGTGAGCGGCAACGCGGCGAGAGGTCTGAACAACGCCGCCATGAACGGGGTGTTGGTGAACCAGAGGCCCGCGAGCCGCTCCTCGTAGAGGCGGGGACCGTCCATGACGACGTGTCCGCCCAGCCAGTAGATGCGGAAATCGAGCGAGTCGTACATCGCCGCGAAGAGCGCGATTCCCAGGATCTCGAAGGCAAGAAAGAACAACGCCCAGCGTTTCATGGAAATCAACGGTGCCGATGGCGCGGCCGCCGGGCATCGGGCCGCCGGACACATTCGCGGCAGGCGATTGCAGCCTGGGGGATTACGCCTGCGGGCCAATGTGCGGGCGGGCGGGCGACGGTTACGATCAGCGCATGTCAGCCCTGCCGTGGCGTCGAGCGCGCCGAGACGCCGGTGCGGTCCTGGCCTGGTGCGGGGCCGCCCTCTATCCCGCCGTCCTGTACCTGGCGGTCTCGCCTCCGATGATCTCCGGCCGGCTCACCCTGCTCCTCTCGGTGGGCCTCACGGCGCTGGTCATGTCCCTGCTGAGGCGCCGTCCGCTGGCGGCCCACGGGATCCTGCTCCTCGCCTGGATCGTCGCCCTCATGCAGACGCGGAGCGGAGGGATCGCCGGCCTGGAGATCCTGCTCACCGATCTCGCCGTCGGGTACATCGCGGCGACGCGCGAGCGGAGGCTCTCGATCTCCGTCGCCGTCATCACCTGCGTCCTGCAGATCCTTTCCATCCTCGCGTGGCTGTCCGCGGACGAGGTGCTGCTCGTCACCGTCGTCCTGGCGATGGCGGTGACGTGGATGACAGGGAGCTCCATCCGCGTGCAGCGCGCGCACACGGAGATGCTGCGCGACCAGGCCACCGCGCAGGCCGTCGCGGCCGAGCGGCTCAGGATCGCGCGCGAGCTGCACGACATGGTCGCGCACAGCATCGGCATCATCGCGATCCAGGCGGGCGTGGGCGGACGGGTGATCGACACGCAGCCGGGGGAGGCGCGCAACGCGCTGGAGGCGATCGAGGCGACCAGCCGCGACACCCTGTCCGGATTGCGCAGGATGCTCACCGCGCTGCGCAAGGACGACCCGGGCGCCGCCCCGCTCGGTCCGGCGCCGGGCCTGGCCGATCTCGGCCGCCTGGCCGCCGCGACGATGGACGCCGGCGTCCGGGTCGACGTCCGGATCGAAGGCGAGCCGAAGCCGCTGCCACCGGACGTCGACCTGTCCGCCTACCGGATCGTCCAGGAGGCGGTCACCAACGTGGTCCGGCACGCGGGCACCGACTCGTGCCGGGTGACGATCGGCTACCGCGACGACGACCTAGCCGTCGAGATCGACGACGACGGGGACGGCGGCGTGGTCGGCACCGGCTACGGCATCGTCGGGATGCGGGAGCGGGTCGCGCTGCTGCGCGGCGAGTTCACCGCCGGGCCGCGTCCCGGCGGCGGGTTCCGGGTGGCGGCGCGCCTCCCCCTGCCGGCGGCGGTGGCATGACGATCCGCATCGTGCTGGCCGACGACCAGCCGCTGATCCGCACGGGCCTGCGCGTCCTGATGGCCGACACCCCCGACATGGAGATCGTCGGCGAGGCCGGGACGGGCGCCGAAGCGGTCGCGCTGGTGGACGAGACGCGCCCCGACGTGGTCGTGATGGACGTCCGGATGCCCGACATGGACGGCATCGAGGCCACCCGCCGGATCAGGACCGCCCACGTCGTGATGCTGACCACGTTCGACGACGACGAGTACGTCTACGGCTCGCTGCGGGCGGGCGCCAGCGGGTTCCTGGTCAAGGACATGGCGCTGGAGGAGATCCTGGCCGCGATCCGCGTCGTCGCCAAGGGGGACGCGCTGATCGCGCCGAGCGTCACGAAGAAGCTGATCGAGGAGTTCGCGGCGCGTCCGGAACCGGCCCCGGGGCCGCCGCGTCCCGTCGACGGCGTCACCGACCGCGAGCGCCAGGTCCTCACCCTGGTCGGGCGCGGGCTGTCCAACCAGGAGATCGCGGCGGAGCTGGTCATCAGCGTGGCCACCGCCAAGGCGCACGTCGCGCGGCTGCTCACCAAGCTCGACGCGCGCGACCGCGTCCAGCTCGTCATCATCGCCTACGAACTGGGCCTGGTCAGGCCGTCCACCGGCCGAGGGTGAGGTCGCCTCGCGCGGAGGTGTCAGGAGACGGGGACCGGGAGGTGCCTGGCCAGGACCTCGATGTGGGTCTTGTGCGCCTCGGCGTGCCGTTCGCGGCCGGCCTCGGTCACGGCGACGAACACGCCGCGCCGGTCGGACTCGCACATCACGCGCTCGACCAGGCCGTGCTTCTCCAGCCGGGCGACCGTCCGTGACAGGGCGCTCTGGCTGAGGTACATCGCGGCGGCGATGTCCTGCATGCGGCACTTCTCGCAGTCGACCTCGACGAGCCTGTCGAGCGTCTCGAACTCGCTCATGCTCAGGCCGTGCGCCTCCTGCAGCGAGCGATCGAGGTCGCAGGCGACCGTGTTGTAGCAGGTCGCCAGCGAGCGCCACCGGCCCACCAGGGCCGTCTCCGACTCCATGCCGCGCATCTTAGCATGCGCGCGCATCAGATGCACCAGCATTAAATTCGAACGAAATTTATGCTTGGACATTGGATGCATGTGCATGTAATGTCCTCCGACGTGACTATCACCGACACCTCACCCGCCTCTGCCGTCCGCGGGCCGGCCGCCGCGAGCGCGCCGGCCGAACAGGCCTGGACTCCCCGGCTGTGGGGAGTCCTCGCCGTGCTGTGCGCCGTGCTCTTCCTCGACGGACTCGACGTCTCCATGGTCGGCGTCGCGCTCCCGTCGATCGGGACCGAGCTCGGCCTGTCCACCACGTCGCTGCAATGGATCGTGAACGGCTACGTGCTCGGCTACGGCAGCCTGCTGCTGCTCGGCGGGCGCACCGCCGACCTCCTCGGCCGACGCCGGGTCTTCCTCACCGCGCTCGCCGTGTTCGCCGTCGCGTCGCTGGTCGGCGGCCTCGTCAGCGACGGCACGCTGCTCATCGTCACCCGTTTCGTCAAGGGCCTCGCCGCCGCGTTCACCGCGCCGACCGCCCTGTCCATCCTGACCACCACCTTCCACGAGGGACGCGCGCGCAACCGGGCGCTGTCGGTCTTCTCGGTCTTCGGCGCGAGCGGCTACTCGTCCGGGCTGATCCTCGGCGGGCTGCTCACCAGCGTCGGCTGGCGCTGGACGTTCCTGACCCCCGTGCCGCTCGCCCTGATCGCGCTCGTCGCCGGCATCGCCCTGATCCCGCGGGACAAGGCCGCGGCGGACGGCGGCCACGACCTCGTCGGCGCCGTCACCCTGACCGGCGGCATGCTCCTCGCCGTCTACACCGTCGTCTCGGCACCGGACCGCGGCTGGCTCGACCCGGTCACACTCGGCTCCATCGCGCTCGCCGCGGCGCTGCTGATCGGCTTCGTCGTCACCGAGAACAAGGTGCGGCACCCGCTGATCCGCCTCGGCATCCTGCGGATCGGCTCGATCATCCGCGCGAACCTCAGCATCGTCGCGCTCTTCGGCTCGTACCTGAGCTTCCAGTTCATGATGACCCTGTACCTGCAGGACGTCCTGCACTGGTCGCCGCTCAAGATGGCCATGGCGCTGCTGCCCGCCGGCCTGATCGTCGCGTTCGGCTCCCCGTTCGTCGGCCGGCTGATCGACCGCTACGGGACGCCGCGGCTGATCATCAGCTCCATGACGTCGCTGAGCCTCGGGTACGTGTGGTTCATCGCCACCGCCGGGAACGCGCCGCACTACGCGTTCACGATCCTGCCGACGATGCTCCTGCTGGGCGGCGGCTTCGCGTTCGGGTTCAGCTCGATCATGGCGCAGGCGACCGACGGCATCGACGACTCCGAGCAGGGCCTGGCCTCCGGCCTCGTCCAGACGTCCGGCCAGGTCGGCGCGGCCCTCGTCCTCGCCGTCGTGACCGCGCTGGTCGCCGGCGGCACGAGCGGGGGAGGCGGCGGCTTCGCCGAGTTCCACCCGGGCGTCAACCTGGTCAGCGGCGTCGCGGTCGTCGGCCTGGCGCTGAACCTGATCCCGCTGCTCCGCGTCACCCGCGGGAAGCACGCCTGACCTCCGCTTCCCGTACCGCACCGCACCGCAGGGCGGCCTCCCGATCGGGAGGCCGCCCTTTCGGCCGCTCTGGGACGCCCCGCGTCGTCTCGTGCCGCCTGCGCCGCCTCGCGCTGGCGCGCAGCCGGGGCGGGCGGCTGTGATTAGCTCTGCAAGCGTGAGTGACTCCCAAGTACCCGCTCAGCCGTCGGATCTGAGCACCTATGCGCGTATCCGGAACGCCGCGTTGCAGGGGTTCGCCGACAAGGGGGTCGCCGCGACCTCGATCCGTGACGTCGCCGCCGCCGCCGGGCTGTCCCCGGGCCTCGTGCAGCACCATTTCGGCACCAAGGCCCGGCTGCGCGAAGCGGTCAACGAGTACGTGATCGCGGTCGCCGTGGAGACCTTCCGCGGCCTCGTCGGCGAGGGGGGCGGCGAGCCGGCGTGGGAAGCGATGGGCGACACGGTGACGGCATGGGTCCGCGACAACGCGGTCGCGTTGCGGTACCTGGCCCGGGCGCTCGCCGAAGGGGACGAGGAGGCGGCGAAGATCTTCGATGCGCTGGTCGAGATCGCGCGCACCGGCTGGCTCGCCCCGCTCGACGACGACGGACGGCTGCGCGCCGACGCGGACCGGGACTGGGCGGCGCTCCACGTCGTGGTGTTCAACCTGGCCTGCGTGTTCTTCGAGCCAGCGATCAGCCGACACCTTCCCGGCCCCTTCTTCGGCCCCGACCAGCTGCAGCGGTGGAACACCGCGACGACCGAGCTGTACCGGCGGGCGCTGTCTACCTGACCGATACAGTTGTATCGGGAAAGATACAGACGTATCGTGACGGCATGACATGGTTCGTGCGGCTCTGGAAGGACGGGGACGCCGCGCCCGCCGCCGGCCGGGTGCACGTCAGCATGAACGACTACCTGGTGCACCGGTTCCGCGACGTTCCCCGCGTGGCGAGGGCCGGGATGCGGTTCCGCCGCGCCTGGCCGGAGACGGAGGGGGCGCTCGGACTGTGGATCGCCGCGACGGGCGACGGGCGGCGGCAGATCTCCGTCTCGGTCTGGCGGGACCCGGCTGATCTGCGGCGTTTCGTCCACTCGTCGGGCCATCGGCGGGTGGTGCGCGACTTCCGCGAGGCCGGAGACCTCATCAACACCGCCTGGACGGCCGAGCGACTCGACCGCCGGCTGATCTGGCAGCAGGCCGAGGAGCGCCTCACCGGCCTGCTGTCCGACGTCCTCCACCATTAGACGGCTACCGCGCGGCCGGCAGCGGAACCGGCAAGGTCACGATGGCCGCCACGCGCGGCCCCCTCCGCGGTCCCGACACGCGACGGCGCTGCCGCCCGCCCGCGCACACACTGAATCGGCGGTCACCATGAGAACCCACGGCCCGACCGAGAATCGAAACACCGCCGTACCCGACGGCGATGGCGAAGCCACCGTCGCGGCTGGCCTTGCGTCTCGGACCTTGCGTCTCGGACCTTGCGTCTCGGACCGCGCGTCCGGTGCAACCGCCTGACCATGCAGGACACCCTCGAGCCGCTGGCGCCGGCCGCCGAGAATCTCCCGGGGAGGCGACCATGACCACGGTGCTGATCCTGGGCGGCTACGGCGCGGTCGGCCGCCACCTCGCCGCGCGGCTACGGCAGGACGGCCACACCGCGCTCACAGCCGGCCGGGACGCCGCCCGCGCTGACCGTCCGGTCGACCTCGCCCAGCCTGACCTGCGCTCCTACCAGTCGGCGCTGGACGGAATCGACGTCGTGGTCAACGCCTCGGGCAAGGAGGACCCCCGGCTGGCCGAACTCGCGACGGCGCGGGGCGCCGCATTCGTCGACATCACGGCCACCGCCTCCTACATCGCCGCGCTGGAACGACTCGACCCGCCGCGTCCGGTGCTCCTCAGCGTCGGGCTTGCTCCCGGCCTGACCAACCTGCTCGCCGCCGACGTCCACCGAGCCTCCCCCGGCCCGATCGATGTGGCCGTCCTGCTCGGCGCCGGCGAACGGCACGGCCCGGCGGCCACCGACTGGACGTACCGGCTGCTCGGCGATCGCTTTCAACACGACGGCACCGCAGTCCGCAATTTCACCCGGCCCCGGCGGTTCGACCTGCCCGGCCACGGCCGACGGCGGCTCTACCGGCTGGACTTCTCCGACCAACACACCCTGACCCGCGACCTGAACGTCCGGACGCGCACCTACTTCGGCCTCGACTCCCGGCCGGCGACCACGGCCCTGGCCGCCCTGACCTGGCTGCCAGGCGGCTCGCACCTGCCCCGTGGCCCGCACGTTCCCGGCGGCGACGACTGGCTCGTCCTGGCTCAGGGCCATGACGGCACCACGCGCTGGGCCCGCGGGCGCAACCAGTCCCGCGGTACGGCGATCGTCGCGGCCGCGGCCGTCGGCCTGGTGACCGGCCTGCCGCCCGGGACGCACCATCTCCACAGCGCCCTTGACCTCCGCGACCTCCCCATGAACCAGGGCATTGAACTCCACACGCCCCCGCCGTCAAGTTGAGGACGGCCCCCTGGGGAGCACGCTGAGAATGCCCCTTGAGGGAGCACGACGATGACCGCCCCGTGAGACAGGGGCGTTGAGAACCACCTCGCCCTTCGAAGTCCGCGAAGTCCGCGAAGTCAGCGGCGCAGGCCGTGCAGGAGGGCGAGGATGGCGGGCTCGGCGTCGGCGCGGGCGGCCTCGGGGTCGTCGGCACCGGCAATGAGCAGCCCGGCCTCGCCCAGTCCGGCGAGGACCACGTGGGCGAGTGCGCGGAGCGGGACGTCGTCGCGCAGCATCCCGGCCGCACGGCCCATCTCCAACCCCGCGATCACCACGCCGAGGGCGTACCGCTCGTCGATCTCCCGCCACTCGGCCCAGCCGAGCACGGACGGCGCCTCGATCAGGCCGATCCGGGCCCTGTCCGCTTCGACGCAGGACCGCAGGTAGCTCCGCACTCCGGTTTCGAGGGCGGCCATCGGGTCGGCGCCGCCCAGTCCGTCCATCTCCGCGGAGATCTCCTCGATCAGCTCCTGCTGGAGCTGCTCGTACACGGCACGGAACAGGTCCTTCTTGTCCTTGAAGTGGTGATACATGGCGCCCCGCGAGCTGCCGGCCCGCTCGACGATCTCCGGGGTGCCGACCGCCGCGTAGCCGCGCTCGGCGAACAGCGCGCGCGCCGCCGCGATCAGGTGGGCGCGGGTCGCTTCGGACTTCTCGGCCTGCCGGCTCATCGCTCGCCTCTCAGGGGTCTGCGGGCCGCCCTTTAAAACAGGCAGCCTGTTTGTTATCTTCGCTTCCATACGCATTCTCTCGACAAGGGACGTGGAGATGAGCGACGTGCAGGCCGCCACCCGGGCCGGGTGGCGCGACGCGGACCTGGGCACCCGGCGCGAGATCGAGGTGCCGGGCGGCCGGATCGCGGTGTTCGAGGCGGGCGAGGGCGAACCGGTGGTGTTCGTCCACGGGGTGCTGGTCAACGCGAACCTCTGGCGGCGGGTCGTGGCGCGGCTGTCGGACCGCTACCGCTGCGTGGCGCTGGACCTGCCGTTCGGCGCGCACACGGTGCCGGTGCCCGGCGCCGATCTCACCCCGCCGGCCCTGGCCGCCATGGTCGCCGGCGCGATCGAGGCCCTCGACCTCGGACCGGTCACCCTGGTCGGCAACGACAGCGGCGGCGCCGTCTGCCAGATCGTCGCGACGACCCGTCCCGAACTGGTCGGCCGGCTCGTGCTCACCTCCTGCGACGCCTACGACACCTTCCCTCCGCGGTTCTTCGGCTATCTCAACCTCGCGGCACGCGTCCCCGGCGCGATCGGGACACTGCTGAGCACGCTCCGATTCCTTCCGGCGATGCGCCGGCTGCCGATCGCCTTCGGATGGCTGACCCGTGGTCCCCTCCCGCGCCCGGTGACCGACTCCTACGTCCTGCCCGCCTGCGTGAACCGCGGCGTCCGCGACGACCTGCGCCGGGTGCTGCGCGGCCTGGACCCGCGGCACACCCTCGCCGCCGCGAAGCGGTTCGGGGCCTTCACCTCGCCGGTGCTCGTCGCCTGGTCGGAGCGGGACCGCTTCTTCACCGCCGCCCACGCCGAGCGGCTGGCCGCCGACTTCCCGGACGCCCGCCTCGAATGGATCCCCGGGGCGCGCACCTTCTCGCCCGAGGACCAGCCCGCGCGCCTGGCCTCCGCGATCGCCGGGTTCGTCCCGCAACGGGCGGCCCGGTGAACGGCAGGCCCCTACCCGACCTGGACGACGTCGAGCACCGGTTCGTCGACGTGGACGGCCTGCGCATGCACGTCGCCCTGGCCGGCCGGGGCGAACCGCTGGTCCTGCTGCACGGCTGGCCCCAGCACTGGTGGCAGTGGCGGCACCTCATCGGCCCGCTCGCCGAGCACCACCGGGTCATCTGCCCGGACCTGCGCGGCCTCGGCTGGACCGCCGCGCCGCCGGACGGGTACAGCCCCGCCGCCATGGCCGACGACGTGATCGGCCTGCTCGACCGGCTCGGCGTGCGGGCCTTCGCCCTGATCGGGCATGACTGGGGCGGAGCCGCCGGATACGTCCTCGCCCTCCGGTATCCCGGACGGGTCAGGCGCTTCATCGCCATCAACACCGCGAACCCCTTCCTGCGGCCGACACCTCGGGTCTTGCTGAACGGGACGCGGTTGTGGCACATCATCGCCAACGCCGCCGGCCCTCGCCTGGCAGGGGCTACGATCCCCCGCTGGGCGCTGCGCCACTGGCCGCACCGCCCCACCGCGCTGACTCCCGACGACCGAGCGGTCTTCCTGGCCCAGTTCCGCGAGCCTGCACGGGTGCGGGCCACCGTCCGCTACTACCGGAACCTGCTGCTGCGGGAGATCCCGTCGCTGCTTGCGGGCCGGTACCGGTGGGCCCGCCTGACCGTTCCGACGCTCGTACTGTCGGGCGACCGGGATCCCCTCCTCCCACCGGACCAGATGTGCGGCTTCGGCAGGCACGCCACCAACCTGCGCGTCGAGTTCCTCAAGGATGTCGGGCACTTCCCAGCCGCCGAGGCCCCCACCGAGGTCACCCACCGAGCCCTCAAATTCCTCGCCGCGAACCCCCTTCCACCAGCCCCCGCCTAACCCCCCAAGCCAGGCGACCCGCCTCGGGATGGGCCCAGGCTCCACCCGCCGACACGCGCCGCCCAGCAGTTCCGCACCACTACGGAACCCCTACTGTCGCCCCGCCCAACTCCGCCCGCCACCTCATCCCGACCAGCCACGCGACGTGCCAGCCCTCGGCCTGCCGGACACGTGCCCCTTTGCGTAGTTCCGCATTGCTGCGAAACTCCGGCTATCGGCCCTACCTAACTCCGCACGCCACCTCATCCTGACCACCCACGGGACGTGCCCGCCCCCGGCCTGCCGGGGGCGCGCCGCTGAGTGCAGTTGCGCACGTCGCGTGCCAGCTCAGCCACCGGCCGCGGGAGGCGCGGGCTCAACCTGCCGGACACGTGCCCCTTTGTGCAGTTCCGCACTCCGCACGCCGGTTCCGTGACTCACTGCGGGAGGGGGCGGGCTCAGCCTGGCGTGCGCGCGTCGCCGTGCGTTCCGCACTGCTGCGGAACCCTGGCTGTCGGGCCCCGCCCAACTCCGTCAGCCAGCTCGTCCTGACCAACCACGGGACGTGCCCGACCTCGGCCTGCCGGACAGGTGCCCCTTTGTGCAGTTGCGCACTGCTGCGGAACCCCTGCTGTCGGTCTCGCCTAACTCCGCGCGCCAGCTCATTCTGACCAGCCACGGGATGGGCCCGCACTCAGCCTGGCGGGCGTGCGCCGCTTAGTGTAGTTGCGCACTTCGTGCGCCAGCTCAGCGACCTGCCGTGGGAGGGGCGCGGGCTCAGCCTGGCGTGCGTGCCCGTTTGTGCAGTTCCGCACTCCGCATGTTCGGTTCCGTGACCCGCTGCGGGAGGGGGCGGGCTCAGCCTGGCATGCGCGCGCCGCTGAGGAGTTCCGCACTGCTGCGGAACTCTGGCTGTCGGGCCTCGTCCAACTCTGCGCGCCGGCTCATCGTGACCAGCCACGGTACGTGCCTGCGCTCGGCCTGGCGGGCGTGCGCCGCTTAGTGCAGTTGCGCACTTTCGCGTGCCAGTTCAGCGAGTCGCTGCGGGGTGGGCGCGGGCTTGGTGTGGCGGGCGGGCGTCGTTTGGTGCAGGCCGCGGACTGGGACTTCGGACGGCTCCGTGCAGCGAGCCTTGCGTCCCGGCCGCCGGGTAGGGGTGCGCGGCCGGGCTTGGGGAGTGTCGGGCACTGCGGGGAAGCGGCGGGGCTTGGTGGCTTTGCGGGGGCAGGGGGCTGGTGGGGCAGGCCGGGGCCTGCCCCACCGGGTCAGGTGGTGCGCTTCCAGAAGGGGCGGCGGGTCGGTGGCTGGGTGAAGTCGCCGAGGGTCTGCAGTGTGCGGGACCAGAGGCCGTCGACCAGCTGTGCCTCGCTGGCGGGCGAGATGTGGATCAGGTCGTCGCGGAGGGCCTCCAGGGTGCGGAGTGGTTCGGTGCTGGGAGCGAGGAGCGGGCGCATGCGGTCGATGACCGATGTCAGGGCGGGCAGGACGTCCTGCAGCAGGCAGGTGATGCGGCGGGCCAGGTCGTCGGGGGTGTTGCGCATCGCCTCCAGTTGCTGTGCCAGTTCCCGCTTGAAGGCGCTGAGGTCGGACGTGGGGGGCGGCCCGCCGGGGGTGCTCCCGCGGCGGGCGCGCGGGGTGCGGGGCGGGTCCGTCATCAGGAAATCGGGCACGTCGAGATCGTCCGTCGGATCCGTGAAGTCCATGGGCCGGCTGCGTGCCGCCGCGGGAGCCGGCGGCTGGGAGGCAAGCGGGGGCCTCGGGGGACCCGATGGAGCGCTCGGAGGCGGCGGGGCGAAGGTCGGGGGTGGGGGACCGCCTGCGGGCTGGGCGGGGGGCGGGGCCATCAGCGGGCTCGCCGCCCCGTACGACGGCGCCGGGGCGGCCCAGCCGTCCGGGACCTCGACCGGTTGGACGACCTGGTGCGGCGCGGACGAGTCGGTCACGACCCGGCTGTCGACGGCGACGAAGGCGGTGAAGCGGCAGAGCACTCCGAACCGCAGCGAGGTCTCGACGATGCGCTGTTCGAGCTCCGGGGGCCCGCCGACGGTGTAGCGGTCCTCCAGGTCGCGCAGGTGCGCGCGCGCCCAGATCGCCGTGGTGGCGGGATTCCGGGCGAGCGTACCGGGCGCCTGCTGCCGCCAGGCGGTGCCGTCGGACGCGGTGCCCTGCACGGTGACGGATCCGGTAGGAGCGCCGCGGAAGCGGCCCGCGATCACGAGCGGCACCCCGGGGAAGAGGGCGCCGAGGCGGGCGGGGGCCACCGAATCGGGGACGATCTCCAGGCCCTCGGCCCGCAGGGAGAGGCCGGTGGCGACGGGCGCGCCGATGCGGTGGTGGATCTGGTCCATGGCCTCGTCGAGGCGGTCCTCGGACTCGACCAGCTCGCACCGGCCCTGGCCGATCGCGGCCAGCCGGTTCAGGAAGCCCGCGTTCACGGCGCGGTCGATACCGACGGTGTGGACGCGCACGCCCTGCAGGCGCGGCGCCAGGTGCGCGAGGATCTGGTCCTCGTTGCCGACCTGGCCGTCGGTGATGAGGACCACCACGCGGTCGCTCTCGGAGCCGGCGACCAGACGGCAGGCCTCGTCGAGCGGGGTGAGCATCTCGGTGCCGCCGCGCGCGTCGAGCGCGGCGAGGTGCTCGACGGCGCGGAACCGGTTGCGGTCCGTGCCCGGGGCCAGACCGGAGCCGAGGTCGCGGGGCCGCTCGACGACGGTGTCGAAGGACAGCACGGCGAACCGGTCCTCGTCGCGGAGCGTGTCGACGATCCGTGCGGCGGCGCGCCGGGCGGCGACCATCTTCCAGCCGTGCATGCTGCCCGAGCGGTCGAGGATGAGCACCACGTCGCGCGGGCGCGGCCGGGCGTCCCCGGAGGGGAGGACCGTCAGGCTGAAGGTGCCCTCGTCGCCGTTCTCGTCCGGGACCAGCGACAGGGCCGCGCTCTCCTGCGGCGCGAAGCCCAGCCGGAGGATGAAGTCGCGGTCGAGGCGCTCGCCGGGACGGAGCCGGACCGTGGTGCGGTCGCCGTCGCTCTCCTCGGTCACCACGTGCAGGGCCGAGTGGATCTCGGTCAGCGGCAGGCCGGACGGGTCGATGTCGGCGCTGATCGCCAGCCGGACCGGGTTGGGGAACCCCGGCAGCAGCACGGGCGGGCTGATCCGGGACGCGTCCGGCACCGCCTCGGTGTCCTCGGCCACGCCGGCGCCCGCGGCCGCGTCGTCCAGCGGTGCCCCCGGGATGTAGCGGGGCGCGACGACGAGTGGGAAACGGAACGTCGCCGTCGAGGACGATTCATGGGGCAGCGGCTGGGTGAGCGCGAGGCGGATCGTCACGCGTTCTCCCGGCAGGATGTTGCCCATCTGCATGGTGAACACGTCCGGCCGGTCCTCCTCGGCGAGGGCGGCGCGCTTCCCGGCCGCTATGGCG
This sequence comes from Actinomadura sp. NPDC048394, assembly GCF_040651755.1. Taxonomy (NCBI): domain Bacteria; kingdom Bacillati; phylum Actinomycetota; class Actinomycetes; order Streptosporangiales; family Thermomonosporaceae; genus Actinomadura; species Actinomadura sp. NPDC048394. The sequence goes on from NZ_JBEZJL010000025.1 coordinate 57,454, forward strand.
GCGCTGTAGTCCTGGCGAGCCTGGCCTCGTTCCTTCAGCGTCCCTTCGATGACCCGGTCGTCCGCCTCCATGCGCAGCGCGGTCACGGCGGCGCGGTCGGGCAGCGGGAAGATGTAGGTCGCCTCCAGCGGCACGTCGAACGGGTTGCGGAACCCCTGGACGACCTCGACGCCTGCGGCGAGTCCGGTGATCGAGGCGTGCACGTCGACGGAATCGAGCGGGAGGTTGCCCCGGTCGGTGGACAGTGCGCCGAGCCCGCCGTCCGGGTCCGTGGGCGCATCGGTCTCGGGCATGGGCAGTATGCGGACGGTCATTGCGGCCTCCGGGGAGGGTCGGCGGGCGTGCGGGCGGAGTCTGCGGGGGAGGCGATGAGCCCTCGTGCGGCCAGCTCGTCGAGCAGGGGCCGCGCGGCGGTCTCGATGGCGCGGAGGTCGTCGGCGCTGAGCGAGCCGGCCTCCAGGAGGAGGGTCAGGTCGGGGGCGAGGCGGACGCCCTGGACGACGGGCGGCACAGGACGGGGATAGTCCTCCGCCACGGCGGCGCGGCCGAAGGACACGTCGGGCCGGGCGTTCCAGAAGCGCGCCCTGGTGCGTGCTTCGCCGTCCGTCTGCTGCGCGCCGTCGGCGGGCGGTTCGGTTGTCGCCGTGTCCGCGCCCGGAGTGGACGTGTCGGTCTCCGAAGCCGATTCGGCGATATCTGCCGGGGTCGGAGGCAGCGCCTCTTCTTCCGGATCCATTGCGCCGGAGGGGAGGGCGGCGATCCGTTCGAGGGTGGCGTCGGTCGCCGCGGCGAGTTCGAGCTGGATCTCGGCGATGGAGCGGCCCGCCGCCTGCCGCCGCTTGACCGCGACCAGTTGGAGGAGGTGGCGCGGGCCGTAGAGCGCGGTGCGGCCGCGCCTGCCCGCGGGCGGGTCGACCAGCCCGATGGTCGTGTACCAGCGGATCAGCCGCTCGTTGGGCAGGTCACGGACCCGGCCGTTGACCTGCGCGGACTCGCCGGCGGCGAGCACCGCGACGGCGCGCTCGGCCAGCTCTCCGATCGTCCAGGCAACGTCCATGGCTCGATGATGACACTGTCACGATGACAGTGTCAAATCCGCTGGATCGAACGCCGGTCGCGGTGGCCGTGACGGCCGGATGGAGGCCGATAGACCGGACGAATCCCCGCCAAAACCGCTAAATGCAACACTCGGGAAAAGCATCAAAAAATGCGGAAGAACTAGCGCACGCCATTGGGTTCGATCTCTTGAAATGGCCAGTAAAGCCCTTCGGGAGGCTTTACCTTTTCCGGTATGAACGACCATCTCCTGGTCGAGGCGCTGCGCGAGCGCGACGCCGGTGCCCCGGCCGACATGTACGCGGCCTATGCCGACCGGCTCTACGCCTACTGCTGGTTCCAACTGCGGGAGCGGGACGCCGCACAGGTCGCGCTGCGGGACGCGTTCGTCGTCGCCGAGGCGCACATCGGCAAGCTGCGCGATCCGGATCGGTTCGGGCCGTGGCTGTACGCGATCGCCCGGCTGGAGTGCGCCCGGCGGTCGCCGGTGCGGGAGCGTCCGCCCGATCTGCCGGTCGCCAGCCACGACCAGGAGGACGTCGATCAGCGGATCACCGCCTGGGAGGCCGTGGCGTCGCTCCGGGCCGTTTCGCGGGAGGCGCTCGAACTGCGGGTCCGGCACCAGATGTCCATTCCGGATCTGGCGGCCATTTTCGACGTCCCGCTCAAGGAGGCCGAGGCCATCCTGGAGCGCGCGCATGCCGACCTCGAAGCGGCCTTGACCGCGGACCTCCTCGTGAAGCAGGGCCCTTATGGCTGCACGGAACGTGCTCGGCTCCTCCGGCAACGGCACGGTGACCTCACGGCGGAACTGAGCGAGCGGCTCTTGGCACATGCCCAGGAGTGCGCCACGTGCGGTGCGTTCAGGCCGCGCAGCGTGTCGGCGGCCAAGGTGTACGGGCTCCTGCCGGACGCGGACCCGCCCGACGAACTGCGGCTCCGGGTGATGAGCTGCTTCCTGGACTCCGAGCTGGTCGGCTACCGGTTGTTCGTGGCCACCCGCGTCACCGAATTCACGTCGGCCGGGTTCCCCGTACAGCCCGGGCAGTCCACGGGACAGGCGCGCGCGCCTCGCCCCAGAGGGCGGTTCTCGGTGCGAAGGCGGCCGGACGGCGAACGCGGTGTGTTACCGCCGGACGGGTTGGCAGCACAGGCCGCTCGTGCCTTCGCCGTCCTCGTGATCGTGGCGGTCCTGTTCGGTGGCGGGATCGCCGCCGTGCGCGGCTTCTTCAACCAGTCCGAAGACGTCGGACGGGCGGGCACCCAGGGAGGACCGCGCCCCAGCGCGATTCCCGGTGTCTCTCATAGTCCCTTGCCCGACGGCCATTCATCGGGAGGAGGCCACAGCGGCGTCGTCGACGTCGCGCCGGTGTCGGCCACCTTCCCCCTGGGCTCCTTAGGCTCCTCTGCGCCGCCTACTGCTCTGTATCCGTCGCCGCCTGCGCCACCGCCGGTGGGCGCACTTCCCTCACCGACGAACCCGGTAGGCGCCCTCGTGGTGTCCCCGCTGTACCTGGACATGGCCGGAGGGTCGGACGGCTCTGTGGAGTTGCAGGCGCTGGGAGGGCCCGTGTCGTGGAGCGCCAAGACCTGGGGAGCGCTCCGGCTGAGCAGCTCTTCGGGGCGGCTGGAGGCCGGTCAGACCGTGACCGTCGCCGTGCACGCGTCCCGCCAATCGCGCGCGCGGGGCGAAGGCGGCATCACGTTCCAACCAGGCGGAACCCAGGTGTGCGTTACCTGGCGTGCCGACACTCCAGGCACGCCGGGGGGCGGTTCGGGTCCCACTCCAACGCCGACCGGGCCCGGTACCGGCACACCGTCCACTCCGCCTGAGACGAACCGGCCCGGCGAGCCGCCCACGTCGTCCGCCCCGGAGCCGCCTGCGTCATCGGCGCCGCCCGCATCGGACCCGCCGCCGTCCGATCCGCCCGCGTCGTCGGATCCGCCGCCGTCAGGTGGGCAACCGGATCCGCCATCGTCGTCGGGCCCGCCCGCATCTTCATCGGCGCCGGGCTCGCCCGCCGCATCGGACGGAAGTGCGACGCCCGCATGACGGACGTTCCGATTGTTGCCCGTCTCAACTACTCTTCGTAGGTGATCATTTGCGCTAAGTAAAACACGCCAGGGGGAGGACGTGTTCATGGGGCCGAGCGCAGCAGAGCATCGCCGTCGCGGACCGGTGTCCTCCGCCAGGAACGCGACCCTTCGCCTGATCGTGTTCTCCGCCGGCATGGCGGTCGGCATGAGCTGGCTGGTCCCGCCGGTATCGGCCCGTACGGCGCACCGCGCAGCGGGCAAGCCTGTCCCGAGCGCGCACGACGTCGAGAAGAGCCGGCAGCTGGTGAAGGACCGTGCCGCGGACATCGGCCGGACGAAGGCCGAGCTCGCCCAGGCGGACGGTGAGCTGGACGGGCTGAACGCGGCGGCCGAGGCGGCGGTGGAGCGCTACAACGGCGAGCGCCTCAAGCTGGAACGGTCCCAGCAGAACTATCGCGTCATGCAGCAACGGCTGGCCGAGGCGACCCGCAGGGTGGGGGAGGCCCAGGACGAGCTGGCGGCGTTCGCCGCGCGCGTGTACCAGGACAACACCGGCTACGACCGGGTCTCCTCCGCGATCTCCGGCCGGGGCGGCCCTCAGGGCTTCATGGACCGGGCCGGGATGGTCGAGGTCCTGGCCGGGCAGCGGACCGCGATGGTCCGCCGGGTCGAGGCGTCCAAGACCGTGGCGGACGTGTTCCGCAGGCAGGCCCAGGCCGCGCTCCAGGACCAGACGGCCGCGACCAAGAGCGCCGAAGAGGCCAAGGGGCAGGCGCAGGCGGCGGTCGCCGCTCAGCAGGCCTCGATCCAGCGGATCGCCGACCGGAAACGCGCGCTGCAGAAGCGGCTGGGCGAGGCCCAAGCGCGCGCGGACCGGCTCGCGCGCGAGCGGGAACGGGCACTCGAAGCACGTGCGGCCCGCAAGGCCCGTGCCGGCCTGAAGACGGCGAACGTCGCCAGACGCGGCGCGGTCGTGGCCAGGGCGGCGCTCGAATGGCTCGGCACGCCCTACTCCTGGGGCGGGGGCACGTTCGAAGGCCCGAGCCTGGGAGTCGACCAGGGAGCGGGCACTGTCGGCTTCGACTGCTCAGGCCTGTCCATGTACGCGTGGAGCAAGGCGGGCGTGCTGCTCGACCACTGGACCGGCACGCAATGGACGTCGGGGCCGCACGTCCCCGTCGACAGGCTCCGTCCCGGAGATCTGGTGTTCTTCGCCACCGACACCTCGAACCCGGACACCATCCACCACGTGGGCGTCTACATCGGCGGCGGCCGCATGGTGGAGGCGCCCTACACGGGCGCGCGCGTGCGGGTCTCCAGCATCCGCCGGAGCGATCTGATCGGAGCCACCCGTCCTGCGGGCTGAGCACCGCGCCGCACGGGGAAGCGAGAACCCTTCCGCACGGTCTCCCGTACGGAAGGGTTCATGCCCGAGCCCTCACGCGTGCACGGCGGGGAGCGGACCTACGCCGTTACGCGGCCTCCGGCCCAGCCTGCGACAGACCGGGGCGCCGGAGCGGGTCAGTGACCGCCCTTTTCGGCCTCGCGCTTGCGCGACCGCTCGATCTCGGCCTCGGCCTCGACGCGTCCCACCCAGCTGGCGCCCTCGACGGACTTGCCGGGCTCCAGGTCCTTGTAGACCTCGAAGAAGTGCTGGATCTCCAGCCGGTCGAACTCGGGGACGTGGTGGATGTCGCGGAGGTGCTCCATGCGCGGGTCCGTCGCGGGGACGCACAGGACCTTGTCGTCACCACCGGCCTCGTCGGTCATCCGGAACATCCCCACCGCGCGGCAGCGGATGAGGCACCCGGGGAACGTCGGCTCCTGGAGCAGCACCAGCGCGTCCAGAGGGTCGCCGTCCTCGCCCAGCGTGTTCTCGATGAACCCGTAGTCGGCCGGGTACTGCGTCGAGGTGAAGAGCATGCGGTCGAGCCGGATGCGGCCGGTCTCGTGGTCCACCTCGTACTTGTTCCGCTGGCCCTTCGGGATCTCAATGGTGACGTCGAAATCCAAGATGTCCTCCGCTCCCTGCGCGGTCGCAGTGAATAGTCTTTCGGGGGTCTGTGCGGGCGAGGCCGACCCCCACGGGGGTGAGTTCCCTTATATAAGGATGTCGCACGTTGGTGAGTGCTGAGTGGGAGAGGGGCGGTCACGTGCCTGCACGCGGTCGGGCCCTTGCCGTACTGTCGCTGTCCCTCCTTAACGTTTTCGTCGTCGCAGCCGGGCTGGCAGTGGCGAAACTCACACCGGACCGGCACCTGTCCCCGCAGCCCCCGGGCGTCGCGGCACGCGAACTGGTGCACGCGTCGGCCCGGATTCCCGCCGCCGACCCCGCCGGGGGGCGCGCGCCGAACCCCCAAGCGCTGGCCGGTCGGCTGACGGCGCTCATAGGCGGCCCCAAGGCGAAGATCAACGCCGTGGTCGTGGACGCGGAGACCGGCCGGACGCTGTTCGCGCAGCGCGGGGACCAGCCCGCCACGCCTGCCTCCACGACCAAGCTGGCGACCACCGTCGCCGCCCTGGCCACAGTCGGCCCGTCGCACCGGATCACCACTCAGGTCGTGCGCGGCACCGGCGGCGGGATCGTCCTGGTCGGAGGCGGGGATCCTACCCTGACGGCCCTGCCCGCGCGCGCGGACGAGGGGCACCCGCCGTACGCATCGCTGCAGGACCTCGCGAAGCAGACCGCCACCGCGCTCAAGGCATCGGGTGTGACGCGGGTACGCGTGGACTACGACGCGTCGGCGTACCAGGGGCCGCGTACGGCGGCCGGGTGGAAGCCGAACTATCTGCCTGAAGGCGAGTTGGCGCCTGTCACCGCCCTGACCGTCGACGAAGGACGCGTCTCCCCAGCCGATCCGACGAAGCGCTCGCGGGTCTCGGATCCGCCGTCCGCAGCCGCGAGCATCTTCGCGAGCCTCCTGACAAGGAACGGTGTAGCGGCCAAGGCGGGGCACAGGACCGTCGCACAGAAGAGCGCGGCGCGCCTGGGCGCGGTGCAGTCGCCGCCGCTGTCCGCCCTGATCGAGCATCTGCTGACCGAGAGCGACAACGACGTGGCGGAGGCCGTGGCGCGGCAGGTGGCCATGAAGCTCGGGCGTCCGGCGACGTTCGTGGACGCGGCGCAGGCCGTGCGGCAGACCCTCGCCAAACTCGGCGTCACGCAGGGCGTGTCGGTGAACGACGGCAGCGGCCTGTCGCCGCGGAACCGCATCACGCCGCTCGCGCTGGCCCGCATCATCGCCCTCGCGGCGAACCCCGAGCACCCGCAGCTGCGTTCGGTCATCACCGGCCTGCCCATAGCGGGGTTCTCGGGCACCTTGAAGCCGCCGCGCTACACGGTCCCCACCAGCCAGGCCGGTGCGGGCGTGGTGCGGGCCAAGACGGGGACGCTGGCCGGCGTCAGCACGCTGGCCGGGCTCACCTATGACAGCGACGGGCGGCTGCTGACGTTCGCGTTCATGGCGGGGGACGGGAAGGGTCCGGTGGATCCGGGCAAGCTCGACCAGCTCGCCTCCGCCGTCGCCACCTGCGGCTGCTGAGGCGCGACCGGCGGAGACCCATGATCGTCGTCGTGCGCGGCCGTTGATCGTCGGAACGCGCGGGGGCCCACCGGTGTGTGGGCGGGGCCGTACGGGAGATAACCAGAACGGTTGTTCGTTGAACGATCGTGCAGGGGCGCTCCGGCGCCGTGTCCGAAAAGTACGGTGGAGCACATGAGCGCCTCAATGATCGACTGGAACGTCGCCGTCCAGGCGGGGACCCGTCTGGTGCGTCCGGGACCGCAGGTCAGCCACGAGGAGGCCCGCGCGGTCGTGGCGGAGCTGCGCGAGCTGTCGAGGGACGCGCACGGGCACGTGCGGGACTTCACCGGCATGGCCTCCGAGGACGATCCGGCTCCGGCGACGATTGTGGACCGCCCCGGCTGGATCCGCGCCAACGTGGACGGCTTCCGGGTGGTGCTGGAGCCGCTCATGGAGCAGATGTCCGAGCGCCGCAGCCCGAGCCCGCTGGGCGGCGCCGGCAATGTGGTCGTGCAGGCGGTCGGTTCGCGGGTGACCGGAATGCAGGTGGGCGCGATCCTCGCCTACATGGCCAGCCGCGTGCTGGGCCAGTACGAGCTGTTCCTGCCGCCGGACCCGTCCGGGCAGGCGCCGACCGGACGCCTCACCCTCGTGGCGCCCAACATCGTCCACGTGGAGCAGGAACTCGGCGTCCACACGCGGGACTTCCGGCTGTGGGTGTGCCTTCACGAGGAGACGCACCGCGCCCAGTTCACCGGCGTCCCGTGGCTGCGCGAGTACGTGCAGGACCAGATGACCCAGTTCCTGCTGGCGTCCGATCTGGACCCCGGCGTGATGCTGGACCGGATCCGGGACGCGGCCGAGGCCGTGGCGGACGCGATGCGCGGCGGCGACGCCAACCTCATCGACGCGATCCAGACCCCGGAGCAGCGCAAGATCCTCGACCGGCTCACCGCGGTGATGACGCTGGTGGAGGGGCACGGCGACTACGTCATGGACGCGGTCGGCCCGGAGGTCGTGCCTTCCGTGGAGCAGATCCGCTCCCGGTTCCAGGGACGCCGGGACGGCGGCTCCAAGCTGGACAAGACGATCCGCCGCCTGCTGGGCATCGACCTCAAGATGAAGCAGTACGCGGAGGGCTCGCGGTTCGTGCGCCGGGTCGTCGCGGAGGCGGGCATGAGCGGGTTCAACCAGGTCTGGCAGTCCCCGGAGACCCTGCCCACGCATGACGAGATCAAGGAGCCGGCCCTGTGGATGGACCGGGTCGTCGGCCCGCGCGCCATCGACGTGGCCCCGCCGGAGGCCAGCGAGGCGTGACGCCATTGCGAGACGTGCACGACGCCTAGCACCGGCGGAGGGGCCGGCACCGCTTCCGCGTGCGGCACCGTCCGGTGGTACACGTTTCCCATGGGGCCTGATCCGGCGGTGGCGGCTGTGCGGCTGGCAGTGCGGCGCGTACTGGCCGATCTGCCCGCCGGTTCTATGACGCTCGTGGCGTGCAGCGGCGGCGCCGATTCCCTGGCGCTAGCAGGAGCCCTCGCCTTTGAGGCGCCCAGGGCGGGGCTCCAAGCCGCCGGCATCACGATCGACCACGGCCTGCAGGACGGGTCGGGCGCGCGCGCGGACGCGGTCGTCCGGACCCTCGCGGACCTGGGGTTGGACCCAGCCGGGTCGATCGCGGTCACCGTGGACCGTGAGGGCGGCATGGAGAACGCCGCCCGCAACGCCCGCTACGCGGCGTTGGACCGTGCCGCTGGCCGGCTCGGCGCGGCAGCGGTCCTCCTAGGTCACACTCGCGATGATCAGGCGGAGACGGTTCTACTCGGGCTGGCGCGCGGTTCCGGGGCCCGTTCCCTGGCAGGGATGCCCACGACCCTCAGGCGCCCGACCGATCGCGGTGAGGTGCTGTATCTCCGCCCCACGCTTGAGTTGGATCGGGCGACCATGCGCCGAGCCTGCCTCGCGATGGGGCTGGAGCCCTGGGACGACCCCCACAACGACGACCCCGCCTACACGCGCGTGCGCGTACGGCACCGAGCCCTACCGGTCTTGGAGGAGACGCTCGGGCCGGGCGTGGCCGAAGCGCTGGCGCGGACGGCCCGGATGCTCCGCGACGACGCCGACGCCCTCGACGGTCTCGCCGCGCGCGCTTACGACGACCTCCTCGACGAGGTGCCCGACGGCACCGTCGAAGGCGGCCGCACCGTCGCGCTCCGCGTGGACGGCCTCGAAGAACTGCACAGAGCCCTTCGTACACGCGTCTTGCGGATGGCAGCGGTCAAAGCGGGCAGCCCACCAGGTACGCTCGCGGCCGTCCATGTCGATGCAATGGATCGGCTGGTCACGGCCTGGCACGGCCAGCGGCACGTCGACCTGCCCGGGGGTCTTCGAGCGTTCCGGCGGTATGGGAGGCTGCTGTTCGGCCCGGTTTGACGCCACGTCGTGTGCGATCCGTCACACAGCGTGCTTTGTCATCGGCGAGCCCGTCATCCGGCGTGCCCGCCGCGCAAGGCGTCCGTCCCGCGCGGGCGGGCGAAGTCACAACGATGAGGGTGGGGTTGTGGACGAGAAGGACCTGGGCAACGACCTGGCGAAGGTGCTGATCCCCGAGGCCGACCTGCAGGCGAAGGTGCGCGAGCTCGCCGGGCAGATCGACGCCGACTACGCGGGCAAGGACCTGCTCCTCGTCGGTGTCCTTAAGGGCGCCGTCATGATCATGGCGGATCTCGCGCGCGCGCTGCACTCGCCGGCGTCGATGGACTGGATGGCCGTCTCGTCCTACGGGTCGGGCACCAAGTCGTCGGGCGTCGTCCGCATCCTCAAGGACCTGGACACCGACATCCTCGACCGCCACGTGCTCATCGTGGAGGACATCGTCGACTCGGGCCTGACCCTGTCGTGGCTTGTCAGCAACCTGCGCTCGCGCGGCCCGGCGTCCCTGGAGATCTGCGCGCTGCTGCGCAAGCCGGAGGCGGTGAAGACCGACCTCGACGTCAGGTACATCGGGTTCGACATCCCCAACGAGTTCGTCATCGGGTACGGGCTCGACTATGCGGAGAAGTACCGGAACCTCCCCTTCGTGGGGACTCTGGCGCCGCACGTGTACGGCGGCGAGGGCTCCTGAGGCCCGCCCACGCCCGGCCGAGGGGAACCTCTGGGGAACCCCCAGGGAACAAGGGGCCGTGACGGATCGTTGCAAAGGTCGTTGACGGGTATATGAAGAGGATCAGGAGATCGGCGCTGGCTGCGTCTCCTGTGCCCTGCGGTGTACCGTCACTATCCCGGGCCCTCGGGTCAGGGAGCCACGTGAGGGAGACCGCCTCGGTGGGTCCGGAGCCCCGGGCGAAGGGCCTTTGTTGGTCGCAGTGGCGTCCGCCCCCCGGGACGGGCGAGGATCGCACACAGACGTTGGTCAGGAGGGACGGGCCCCGTAGGGGTAACCGGATAAATGGACGTGAAGCGCTATTTTCGCGGGCCGCTGCTGTGGATCCTGCTGTTCGGCCTCTTGGTCGCCCTTGTGATGTGGGGCGTCAACCCCGGCCGTTCGTTCGAGAAGACCGACACCTCCAAGGTGGTCCAGGAGATCGACGCGGGCCAGGTGAAGTCCGCCAAGATCGTCGACAAGGACCAGCGGATCGAGGTCACGCTCAAGAACGGCAAGCAGCAGCAGGCCTCCTGGGTCGACGGCCAGGGCCTGCAGTTGCAGAACCAGTTGCAGAAGCAGGCCGACGCGGGCAAGCTGCCCGGCGGCTACAACGTTGATGTCCCCAAGCAGAGCTTCTTCCTGAACCTGCTGTTCAGCCTGCTGCCCATCGTGGTCATCGTGCTGATCTTCCTGTTCATCATGAACCAGATGCAGGGCGGCGGCTCGCGGGTGATGAACTTCGGCAAGTCCAAGGCCAAGCTCATCACCAAGGACACCCCCAAGACCACCTTCGCCGACGTGGCCGGGGCCGACGAGGCCCTGGAGGAGCTGGAAGAGATCAAGGACTTCCTGCAGAACCCGGCGAAGTTCCAGTCGATCGGCGCGAAGATCCCCAAGGGCGTGCTGCTGTACGGCCCGCCCGGCACCGGTAAGACGCTCCTCGCGCGCGCGGTGGCCGGCGAGGCGGGCGTGCCGTTCTACTCGATCTCGGGCTCCGACTTCGTCGAGATGTTCGTCGGTGTCGGCGCCTCCCGCGTGCGCGACCTGTTCGAGCAGGCCAAGACCAACGCCCCCTCGATCATCTTCATCGACGAGATCGACGCCGTCGGCCGGCACCGCGGCGCGGGCCTCGGCGGCGGCCACGACGAGCGCGAGCAGACGCTGAACCAGCTGCTCGTCGAGATGGACGGCTTCGACGTCAAGGGCGGCGTGATCCTCATCGCGGCGACCAACCGTCCCGACATCCTGGACCCGGCGCTGCTGCGTCCCGGCCGGTTCGACCGCCAGGTCACCGTGGACCGCCCCGACCTGGAGGGCCGCAAGGGCATCCTGCGGGTGCACGGCCGCGGCAAGCCGTTCGCCCCGGACGTCGACCTGGACGTCATCGCGCGCCGCACCCCGGGCTTCACCGGCGCGGACCTCGCGAACGTGATCAACGAGGCGGCGCTGCTGACCGCGCGCTTCGACCGCAAGCTCATCGACATGGACACCCTCGAGGAGTCCATCGACCGCGTCATGGCCGGGCCTGAGCGCAAGACCCGGGTGATGTCGGAGAAGGAAAAGAAGATCATCGCCTACCACGAGGGCGGGCACGCGCTGGTGGCGCACGCGCTGCCGAACTCCGACCCCGTGCACAAGGTGACGATCCTCCCGCGCGGGCGCGCGCTGGGGTACACCATGACCCTGCCGATGGAGGACAAGTTCCTCACCACGCGCTCGGAGATGACCGACCAGCTGGCCATGCTGCTGGGCGGGCGCACCGCGGAGGAACTGGTCTTCCACGAGCCGACCACGGGCGCGGCCAACGACATCGAGAAGGCCAGCTCCATCGCCCGCAACATGGTGACCGAGTACGGCATGAGCGAGCGCCTCGGCGCCCGCAAGTTCGGCACCGGGCAGGGCGAGGTCTTCCTGGGGCGCGACATGGGCCACGAGCGGGACTACTCCGAGGACATCGCGTCCGCGATCGACGACGAGGTGCGGCGCTACATCGAGTCCGCGCACGACACCGCGTGGGAGATCCTCGTGGAGTACCGCGACGTCCTGGACGACCTGGTGGTCAACCTCATGGAGAAGGAGACCCTCTCCAAGGAGCAGGTGCTGCAGATCTTCGCGCCGATCCAGAAGCGGCCGCACCAGAACTCCTACACCGGTTACGGCAAGCGCCTCCCGTCGGACCGTCCGCCGGTGCTCACGCCCAAGGAACTGGCTCTGCTGGGCCCGCAGGACGTGACCGACCTGACCAAGAACAACGGCCAGGGCGGCGGCGTCACCTCCGAGTCCGCCGACCCGGCCCCGGGCGAAAGCTGACCGCCTTGGCCATTCCGTACGACGAAGAGCCGGTGCACGAGGACCCTCCGGGGTTCGACCACGCGCGGATCGAGAAGGCGGTGCGCGAGATCCTGTTCGCGATCGGGGAGGACCCCGAGCGCGACGGGCTCCGCGACACCCCGGCGCGGGTCGCGCGCGCGTACGCCGAGCAGTTCGCCGGCCTGCGCCAGCGGCCCGAGGACGCCCTCACGACGGTGTTCGACGCCGACCATGAGGAAATGGTCCTGGTGAAGGACATCGAGGTGTACAGCGTGTGCGAGCACCATCTGGTGCCGTTCCACGGGGTGGCGCACGTCGGGTACACGCCCAACAAGAAGGGGCAGATCACCGGGCTGTCGAAGCTGGCCCGGCTGGTCGACGTGTACGCGCGGCGTCCCCAGGTGCAGGAGCGGCTGACCAGCCAGGTGGCGGACGCGCTGATGAGCGTGCTGGAGCCGCGCGGCGCGATCGTGGTGATCGAGGCCGAGCACCTGTGCATGACCATGCGGGGGGTGCGCAAGCCGGGCGCCAAGACGGTGACCTCGGCGGTGCGCGGGGACTTCCGCGATCATGCGGAGACCCGGGGCGAGGCGATGAGCTTGATCCTGGGCCGCTCCTGACCCTCGGCCGCATCCCGAGTCCCCGAAACGCCCGAACGGGCCTCAGCGTCGAGCTGAGGCCCGTTCAGCATGTGATGGGTGTGCGGCGACGGACGGCCGGGACGCGAGGGCCGAGCGGCGAGCAGGGCCGCGGGCCGGGCCGCCGGCCGCCGCCTCCGTGAGCGAGGCGGATGCGCGCCCGCGGCGCCTAGAGGCCGCTTAGGGCGGCGCTCTGAAGGGGTGCGGGCAAGGCATAGGCTGGGCCATATGACCAGTGCCGCCGTTCCGGGGCTGCCCCAGCCGGGGCGATGCCTCGTCATGGGCGTGGTCAACGTGACCCCGGACTCGTTCTCCGACGGGGGAAGCTGGTTCGACCCGGAGAAGGCCGTCCGGCACGGCCTGGACCTCGTCGCCGAGGGCGCCGACATCGTCGACGTGGGCGGCGAGTCCACGCGCCCAGGGGCGCAGCGGGTGTCGCTGGACGAGGAACTCCGCCGCGTGGTGCCCGTCATTAGGGCGCTCACGGAGGAGAACATCCCGGTCAGTGTCGACACCATGCGCGCGGAGGTGGCGGAAGCAGCCGTCGCCGTGGGCGCCCGTCTGGTGAACGACGTGAGCGGCGGCCTGGCCGACCCGGACATGCCCCGTGTGGTGGCCGCGGCCAGGGTCCCCTATGTGGTGATGCACTGGCGCGGCCACAGCCACGACATGCAGACCCGTTCCGTCTACGCCGACGTGGTCCGCGAAGTGCGCGAGGAACTGCTGCACCGCGTCGATGCGGTCCTGGGCGAGGGCGTCGATCCGTCCATGGTCGTCCTCGACCCGGGACTGGGGTTCGCCAAGAGCCCGACCGCCGGGCACAACTGGGCCCTGTTGGCCCACCTGGACGAGTTCATCGGCACGGGCTACCCGCTTCTGGTGGGCGCGTCCCGCAAGAGCTTCTTCACGACCCTGCTGGCCGAGCCGGACGGGACGCGCCGCCCGTTCGCCGAGTGCGATGACGCCACCGTCGCCGTCACGGCCCTCGCCGCGACCGCCGGCGCGTGGTGCGTGCGCGTGCACCGGGTACGTCCGAACGTGGACGCCGTACGCGTGGCGGCCGCGATCGAGGCCGCCCGTCCCATGCACCCCGGGAGCGACCAGCGATGACCCGTGCAGTGAACCGCGCCGACCTGGAAGAGGTCCACGCCGAGTTCTACGCCGCCTTCGAAGCGGGGGACTTCGACCGCATGTCCGACGTGTGGGCCGAGGGCCCCTACGCGGCGGGCGTCTCCTGCGTCCATCCCGGCTGGACGATGCTGCGCGGGCGCGAGGAGGTCCTCCGCTCGTGGGCGCTCATCATGGCCAACACCACCTACATCCAGTTCGTGCTGACCGACGTCGAAACGGACGTCTACGGCGACCACGCGGTGGTCACCTGCAAGGAGAACGTCCTCACGGCCGACGACGAGTCGGAGGCCGGTTTCCTCGCGGGCGGAAGCATCGTGGCCACGAAACTGTTCGTACGCGTCGACGGGCAGTGGCGGCTCCTGCTGCACCACGGCTCGCCCGTCCTCAACCCCGCGGATGCAGAGGAAGAATGAGCCTGGACCGCATAGAACTGCGCGGCCTGCGGGCCCGGGGAAGGCACGGCGTGCTGCCGGCCGAGCGCGAGCTCGGGCAGGAGTTCGTGGTCGACGTCTCGCTCGGCCTCGACACCCGCCCCGCGGCGGAGAACGACGACCTGTCCCGTACCGTCGACTACGGCACGCTGGCCGGAAAGCTGGTCGCGGCCGTCGAGGGAGAGCCCGTCGATCTGATCGAAACGCTGGCCGACCGGCTCGCGAAGATATGTCTGGAGGACCCGGCGGTGGTGGAGGCCGAGGTCACCGTCCACAAGCCGAGCGCCCCGGTGCCGCATCCCTTCACGGACGTCGCCGTGAAGATCAGGAGGAGTCGCCCATGACAGCGTCAGACCGCATGCCCGACCGCACCGCGACCGGCGGCCACATGCTGGTCGAGCACCGTGTCGTGTTCTCGCTCGGCAGCAACCTCGGCGACCGGCTGGACAACCTCCAGGAGGCGGTCGACGCGCTGTTCGACGCCCCCGGCCTGGAGTTCGTGGCGTGCTCCCCGGTCTACGAGACGGCCCCGTACGCGCCCCCCGGGGAGACCATCCCCGAGCAGGGCGACTACCTCAACATCGTGGTGGTGGCCGACACGAGGCTCCCACCGGAGAACCTGCTCGAACGCGTGCTCAACATCGAGAACTCCCTGCGCCGCGTCCGGGAGGTCCGCTGGGGGCCGCGCACGCTCGACATCGACATCGTGGTGTTCGGGGACATCTCGTCCAACGACCCCGATCTGACGCTCCCGCACCCGCGCGCGCACGAGCGGGCGTTCGTGCTCGTGCCGTGGGCCGACATCGAGCCGGACGTGCTCCTGCCGGGACACGGCCGTGTCGGCGACCTCGCCGAGGCCAAGCAGGCGGAAGGGGGCCCGTCGGCCGTCCGCCGCCGGAACGACCTGACCCTGCAGCAGCCTGCATGAGACCGTCCCGCCCGCTGTTCCTCGTCGCCCTCGTGATCGTCGTGGCAGTGATCACCTGGGCGGTGTTGCGTTCCGCGTACGTCTCGCTGCCGCCGCTTCCGTGGACGGCGGTGCCGACGCTGCTGCTGCTGGCGCTCGGCGAGGCCTTTACCGGCTACAACCTGATGCGCCGGATCCGCCGCAAGCCGAACACCAAGCCGGTGGAGCCGCTCGCGGTCGCGCGGATGGCCGCCCTGGGGAAGGCCAGCGCGCACACGGCCGCGGTCATCGCCGGCGTCTTCGGCGGGTTCGCCGCCAGCCTGGCGGACTCGCTGGACAAGTCGACCCCGCGCCACGACTTCTTCGTCAGCGTGGGCACGTTCCTTGCGGCCGTCGTGCTCGTCGGTGCGGCGTTCTTCCTGGAGTACGCGTGCCGTGTGCCCAAGGACCCCGACGAGGAGGAGCGCAACAGGAACGCCTCCAGGGCGTGAGCCGCCGCATAGCCCACCGATGGGCGTGCGCTACTTGTCGATGTCGCCGACGACGAAGAACATCGACCCGAGGATCGCGATCATGTCGGCGACCAGGTTGCCGGGCAGCAGTTCGGCCAGCACCTGGACGTTGTTGAACGACGCGGACCGCAGCTTCATTCGCCACGGCGTCTTCTCGCCCCGCGACACCAGGTAGTAGCCGTTGATGCCCAGCGGGTTCTCCGTCCAGGCGTAGGTGTGCCCCTCGGGCACCTTGAGCACCTTCGGGAGCCGCTGGTTGATGGGCCCCGGCGGTAGTTCGGCGAGCCGGTCCAGGCACGCGTCGGCGAGGTCCAGCGATGCGTACACCTGGTCCAGCAGGCACTCGAAGCGGGCGAGGCAGTCGCCCTCCTGCCGGGTGACCACCGGAACGTCGAGTTCCCCATAGGCGAGGTACGGCTCGTCCCGGCGCAGGTCGAAATCGAGGCCGGACGCCCGGGCGATGGGGCCCGACACGCCGTACTGGAGGATCTGCTCCTGCGTGAGCACCCCGACGCCGCGTGTGCGCGCGCGGAAGATCTCGTTGCCCAGGATGAGATCGGCGATCTCGCTCATCCGTGAGCGGACGTCGGAGACGGCGGTCCGCGCGCGCGCCGTCCAACCGGCGGGGAGCTCCTCCTTCAGGCCCCCGACACGGTTGAACATGTAATGCATGCGGCCGCCGGACACCTCCTCCATCACCCGCTGCAACGTCTCGCGCTCACGGAACGCATAGAAGATCGGTGTGATCGCACCCACTTCGAGGGGGTACGAGCCCAGGAACATGAGGTGGTTGAGGACCCGGTTGAGCTCGGCCAGCAGCGTCCTCGTCCACACCGCGCGGACCGGCACCTCCATGCCGAGCATCCGCTCGACGGCGAGCACCACGCCGAGCTCGTTGGCGAACGCCGACAGCCAGTCGTGCCGGTTGGCCAGCACGATGATCTGCCGGAAGTCCCGCACCTCGAACAGCTTCTCGGCGCCGCGGTGCATGTAGCCGATGATGGGCTCGGCCGCCGAGATGCGCTCGCCGTCCAGGGTCAGCCGCAGCCGGAGCACCCCGTGCGTGGACGGGTGCTGGGGGCCGATGTTCAACGTCATGTCCTCGGTGGCGAGCTCCTTGGCGCCCGCACCGATCCCGACGATCCGCTCGGTGGTCATGGTCGCGTCTCCGCCGCTCCGATCACCGCTTCATGGTCCCATGGCGAGCGGCGGCCGTTATCCGGTTGACTAGGGGGCAATGAACCCGAGCCATGGCGAACCGCCGTACGAGCCCGTCGCGCAGCCTGGATACCAGAACGCGGCGCACCCTCCCGCGCCGTCCGGCCCGGGGCAGAGCGGCCATCCGCAGGACCCCGCGGGCTCCCCGCCGGGCCGGCCCGACTTCGTGCCGGGAGCCGGACAGGTGCCGCCGGGAGGCCACCAGCAGCAACAGGGCGCACCCGTCGCGGTGCCCCCGACCTACAGGGCGGACGAGGCGTTCGCCCCCGGCGGGGGCCTTCAGTGGTCGACCATCTCCGCACGGCACGCGCCGCACAGGCTGCTCACCGCCGTGCTGTGGGCGGTCCCCATCGGCGCTGTGGGCGCGTTCCTGGTGTGGCGCAACGGTGGCGCGGTGGCGGCCGTCATGTGGATCGTCGCGGTGGCGCTGGTCACCGTGGTCACCTGGGTCGTGGCCGAGCTCGACCGCCGGTCCTTCGGCTACGTCGAGCGTTCCGACGACCTCGTGGTGACCCACGGTGTGTTCGTCAAGCGGCTCATCGTCGTCCCCTATGGCCGCATGCAGTTCGTGGACGTGACCGCGGGCCTCCTTGAGCGGTGGATGGGCATCGCCACGGTGCGCATGCACACCGCGGCCGCGGCGACCGACGCGGCCATCCCCGGTCTGCCCGCGATGGAGGCCGCACATCTGCGCGATCGTCTCGCTCAGAAGGGCGAGGCACGGAGCATGGGCCTATGAGCGGCCCTTATGGTCCGCCTCCCGGCGGCTATGGCCGTCCGTACGGTCCGCCCGGTCCGCCCGGTCCCTATGGGCCGCAGCCGCCGGGGCCCTATGGGCCGCCTCGTCCTCCGTACGGTTCGCCGCCTGGCCCGTACGGTCAGCCCAGGCCGCCTTATGGGCCGCCCCATGCCTACGGCCCGCCGCCCGGTTACCGTCCTCCTCCGCCGCCGGTCCGGTTCTCCGAGGGTACGCACCGGCTGCATTGGGCGACGGCGCCGCTGCGCGCCTTCGTGTTCCTCGTCATCTACTTCGTCCTGCTCGGCTTCCCGCTGCTGCTGACCCAGACGAGCAGCGGCGTCACGCTGGAACTCACGCCCGCCGTGGTGACGCGGTTCTTCGTGGTGTCCATCCCCATGACGGCGATCGCGGTCGGTTCCGGCCTGTGGACATGGCTGGCCCTGCGCTTCACCATCGACGGCGACGACCTCGTGGTGGAAACGGGCCTGATCCGCAAGAACAAGCGCCGCATCCCGCTCTCCCGCATCCAGGCCATCGACGTCGTCCGCCCGCTCGTGACACGGGTGTTCTCCCTGGCGGAGGTCCGGGTGGAGCTCGCGGGCGGGGAGCAGAGCGAGATCGCGCTGCGCTACCTGGGACGCCACTCCGCCCAGCAGTTGCGCGCCGAGCTCCTCGCGCGCGCGGCGGGCCTGCCGGGGACCACGCCCGAGGCGCCGGAACGGCACATGTGGCGCGTCCCCTTCGGCAACCTGCTCGCCTCCCTGATCCTCCGCCTGCCCGTGCTCGGCACGGGGATCCTCTTCTTCGCGACCCTCGTCTTCCTCGTGGTGTACGCCGAGGGCGGCATCCTGGCGGTCACGCTGCCCATCGTGCTGGGGCTCATCCGGGCCGTCATCGCGCCGCTGGTGATGTACGCCAACTTCACGGTCGCGATGTCGCCGGACGGGATACGGCTGCGGTACGGGCTGCTCGAGACGCGTATGCAGACCCTCCCGCCCGGTCGCATCCAGGCCGTCAGCATCGTCGAGCCCGCCATCTGGCGGAAGGTCGGCTGGGCCCGCGTCGAGGTGACGGTCGCCGGCTACGCGGGCGAGCGGCAGGCGCTGTCCTCGACGCTGCTGCCGATCGCGCCGAGGCACGTCGCCATGCACCTGGTCTCGCAGGTCTTCCCCGGCACGCACGTCGACGCGGTACCGCTCGTGCCCGCCTCCTCGAAGGCGATCGCGATCGACCGGGCGGACGGCGCCGGCGCCGACGACGTGGTGTTCGTGGCCAGGCACGGCTGGCCGTGCCGCCGCACGGACGTGATCGCCCACGCGCGCGCGCAGAGCGTCCGGCTGACCATGAATCCGGTGCAGCGCGTCTTCGGGCTGGCGACCGTCCATGTGGACGCCCCGCCGGGGCCGGTGCAGGTGGCGGCCGCCGACCGCGAGTCCGGCGAGGCCAGGGCGATCGTCGAGTCGACGGCGAGCCGCGCCCAGGCCGCCCGCAGCGCCGCCGGCGACCCGGCCCACTGGGCCGCCCGCTGACCGGTTATCCACAGAATCACGTTCGCCTTTCCTGACCGTTCGGCGCCGTCGAGCATGGGTCGTGGCCGTCCCGCCCTCGGGCGATGGGGGCGGCTCTCCGTCCGGGAGACGGAGCCGGCCGACGGGATCAGGAGGTCAGCGTGAAGAGTTCGTGGACGCGCGCGGCGAAGCCGGTGGGGAACGAGGTGTTGCCGTTGTGGCCGCCCGGGAACTCCTCGACCGGACGCCCGAGAAGGGCCGCCAACTCCACGGCGCACTGGTGGTTCCAGGCGTTCTTGGAGTCCTTACCGGCGGCGGGGATGATCCGGGTGTGGGCCGCGGCGGCGCGGACCTCGGCCGCGCCCAGCGTGTCCACACGGCACTGGGGGATGTCGTTGGCCAGGTAGTAGCCGAAGTTCGCGGCCCTCTCCTCGGTCATCGGAGCGGCGATGACCCCTGCCTCGGTCTCGATCCGGGCCGGGTCGAGACCGGTGAGCGCGGCGGCCAGCGGCACGGCGGCCCGCCAGCCGTCCGCCCGGTACGCGTTCTCGATCTCGCCGAGCCGGCGTTCGATGTCGGCGCGGTCGCGGGCGTTCAGCAGGCCAGGGGTGGCGGGGTCGTGGGCGATGAGGGCGGCGAGCCGGCCCGGGTGCGCGGCGGCCAGGTGCAGGCCGTATAGAGCGCCGAGGCTACAGCCGAGCATGAGGGCTGGTTCGTCGGTCAGCGCGCAGAGCAGGTGGTGGACGTCCTCGGCGTGCATGGCGGGCGTCACCGGGATCGACGGGTCGTCCACCTTCGTCCGTGACAGGCCCCGGCGGTCGTAGGTGAGCACCGTGTAGTGCTGGGCGAGCCGGTCGACGAGGTCGGCGGTCCGGCGCGCGTCCCCCTCGCCGCTCTGGCCGATGACCATCAGCGGCCCGTCCCCGCGGACCTCGTAGTACACCTCGGCGCCGGGCACCTGCAGCATCGCGGTCTTGGTCGCGTTCATCCCTCGTCCTCCAGGTTCGGCGTTCACCGGCGGTCGGTGAATGCATCTCAATAGATACATCTAAATAGATGTATCTGTCCAGATGTAAGTTGGGAGGTGTGAACGGAGTCGAGCTGTTCCTGCTGGGACGAACGCTGATGAAGATCGGCGAGGAGGCCATGCCCGCGCCGCGCGGCGGTCCGGCGGGCGGCACCCGCGCGGTGCTGATCGTGCTGAGCGACATCGTCGGCCATCCGGACAGCGCCATCGGGGAGATCGCCGAGCGGACCGGGCTGCCGCAGAGCCAGGTCTCCACGGCCGTCGCGCGGCTCAGGAAGACCGGGTCGGTGGTCACCGCCCCCGACCCGGACGACCGCCGCCGCTCCCTCGTCCGCAAGGCCGACGAGGTGTCCGAACGCGTGGCCGAGGTGCGCGCCACCACCATCGACGCCGCCCTCGCCGCGGCCCTCGGCGGGCCCGAGCACCTCGCGGAGGTGACGGACGCCCTCGGCGTGCTGGCCCGTCGCCTCGGCCCGGAGAGCCTCGCGCACCTGCGCTCGCCCTGACCTCGTACGCCGCCCTGACCCCGTCCCGCTCGCCGTATTGTCGGTGGATGAGCGATTTGGGGTACCAGCCGTGGGCGGCGGAGTTCGTGGCGGATCCGTATCCGGCGTTCGCGCGGCTGCGGGAGGAACGGCCGGTGTTCTTCCACGAGCCGACCGGGCAATGGGTGATCAGCCGGTACGAGGACGTCGACGCGCTGCTGCGCGACCGGCGGCTCGGACGGTCCTACCTGCACGTCGCCGGGCACGAGGAGTTCGGGCAGCAGCCGGAGGCCGAGTTCCTCAAGCCGTTCTGGGACCTCATCCGGGCCGGGATGCTCGACGTCGAGCCGCCCACCCACACGCGGCTGCGGCGGCTGGTGTCCAAGGCGTTCACCGCACGGATGGTCGAAGGGCTGCGGCCGACGATCCGGCGGCTGGCCGCCGAGCTGGCCGGGACGCTCGCCGCCAAGGGCGGCGGCGACCTGCTCGCCGAGGTCGCCGAGCCGCTGCCGGTCAACGTCATCGCCGAGATGCTCGGCGTGCCCGCCGCGGACCGGCCGCTGCTGCGTCCCTGGTCCGCCGACATCTGCGGCATGTACGAGCTGAACCCGCCGGAGGAGGTGCAGCGGACGGCCGTCCGGGCCGCCGTGGAGTTCTCCGACTACCTGCGGGAGCTGGCCCGGTCGCGGCGCCGGGAGCCGCGCGACGACCTGATCAGCGCGCTCGCCCAGGTCGTCGACGAGGGGGACCGGCTGACCGAGGACGAGCTGATCGGCACCTGCGTCCTGCTGCTCAACGCCGGCCACGAGGCGACGGTCAACGCGACCGGCAACGGGTGGTGGGCGCTGTTCCGCAACCCCGCCGAACTCGAGCGGCTGCGTGGGGACGCGTCCCTCGTCCCCACGGCCGTCGAGGAACTGCTGCGGTACGACACTCCGGCGCCGATGTTCGAGCGGTGGGTGCTGGAGGACATCACCGTGGCGGGTGTCGACATCCCGCGCGGGGCCGAAGTGGCGCTGCAGTTCGCCTCCGCCAACCGGGACCCCGCTGTTTTCGCCGACCCCGACCGGCTCGACCTCGCCCGCGACCCGAATCCGCATATCACGTTCGGCCTCGGCATCCACTACTGCCTCGGCGCCCCGCTGGCCCGGATCGAGCTGGCCGAGTCGCTGTCGGCCCTGCTCCACCTGGCCCCGGGCCTCCGCCCGGTCTCCGCGCCGGAATGGAAGCCGGGCTTCGTCCTGCGCGGCCTCCAAGCCCTGCACGTCGAATGCTGACCGCCCCGCCCCGTAAACGCCCGCCAAGCCGGCAGGCGTGCTCGCAGACCCAGAGGGCGGGCGTCTGGGGCAGAGGGCGACCGGTTGCGTCAGGCGGCGGCCAGCCGCGTCAGGGGGTGGGCGGTTGTGTCAAGGGTGGGCGGTTGTGTCACGGCGCGGGCAGGTGGGGCAGAGGGTGAGCCGTTGCGTCAGGGGTGAGCGGCTGGGTCGGGAGGCGCGCGTTGGGTCAGGGGGAGGGGGGTTGGGTCAGGGGTGGGGGGAGGGGGATGCCTACGGATTGGGCGAGCCAGCCGAAGCCGCCGAGGCCGGACGGGTCGGTCAGTTCGGCGTCCTCGCCGGCGCGGCAGAGGGCGGCGACGTATCCGCGCGGGTCGCTGTGGGCCATCGCCAGGGGCGGGCGGGCACCGGACAGGCCCAGGGCGAGGAGTGCGGCGCGCTGGGTGGTGAGCAGCGTGGACGTGGCGCCGGCGCGCTCGCCCGCGGTGGTGCAGGCGTCGAGGGCGACGTGCGCCGTCACGTCGCAGGAGCCGTCCGGGACGGCCGGGACGGTGGCGCCGTCGCGGTAGCCGGTGAGGGTGCCGTACGGGGGGCGCGAGTCGCGGGCGTGCGAGTAGTCCACCGCGATCGCGAGGCCCCGGTCGAGGCGTCCGATCACCGAGGCCCAGGCGGCGCAGCGCGGGTGGCCGATCTCGGCGCGGTCGCCGGGCTCGTGGAGGGGCCACCAGCGGTCCAGCCAGTCGCGGTCCTCGGCGGACGGCTCGGCGCCGGGACGCTCGCTGCCGCTGGCCGGGTCGACCAGCACGGTCCGGACGCCGTCCGGGGTGCGCTCGACGACGTCGAGGGGGACGTTGTCGAGCCACTCGTTGGCCACGGCGAGACCGGTGATGCGGTCGGGGAGATCGGCGCGCCAGGTGACGGACGCCGGAATGTCGGAGGGGCGTGGTGCTATCTCCACGGCGGTGGGCGCGAGGCGGGAGGTGATGCCGGACGGGAGACTCACCATGATGTTGCCGAGCAGGCGGCCCGAGCCGGCGCCGATGTCGACCAGGTCGAGCCGGTCGGGGTGCCCGAGGGCCGCGTCGACGTCGACCAGGAGCCGGGCGATGGCGGTGGCGAAGCGCGGCGAGGCGTGCACCGAGGTGCGGAAATGCTCGGCGGGGCGCTCTCCCCGCCGGTAGAAGCCGCCCTCCCCGTACAGTGCCCGCTCCATCGCGGTGCGCCATGTCAGCCACTCGGTAACCAACGCCGCCACGACCGTGACGTTACCGTGCGGAGGCGGCGGGACCATCCCTGCGGCGGACAACGGTCCGACCTGCGGCTGATCCCGGGCTGACCTGCCCGTACGTACGCTGTGCGCATGGTGGGGACGTTCTGGGACTGGCTGCGCGGCAGGAAACCGCTGGTCGACGCCTTTTTCGCGACCCCCGTGGTGCTGCTGTCCCTGCCGGCGTGGCTGGGCGACGCGCAGGCCGTGCCGAGGCTCGAGTACCTGGCGCTGACGGCCGGGCTCGTCGCGCCGCTGGTGCTGCGGCGGACGTTCCCGCGGACGGTGTTCGCCGTGGTGGCGCTGATCTGCTGCGTCCAGTGCGTCGCCGGTGTCGTGCCGATCCCGGCGAACATGGCCGTGCTGATGGGCCTGTACACCGTCGCGGCGGGCTTCTCGTTCCGCTGGGGGCTGGCTGCGGTGCTGACGGCCGAGCTGGGCGCGGTGATGGCGGCGCTGCGGTACGCGTCCGGCCCGGACGACCAGCGGTCGACGCTGCTGATGCTGTCGGTGCTGGTCGCGGGCGTGTGGATCCTCGGGCTGCACATCCGGACGCGCCGCGCCTACCTCAGCTCGCTGGAGGAGCGGGCGGCGCGGCTGGAGCGGGAGCGCGACGCCGAGGTGAAGATGGCGATGGCGGCGGAACGGGCCCGGATCGCCCGGGAGCTGCACGACGTGGTGGCGCACAACGTCAGCGTGATCGTGGTGCAGGCGGACGGCGCGTCGTTCGCGATCGACACGGACGTGGGGCGGGCCCGGCAGGCGCTGGAGACGATCTCGCGGACGGGCCGGACCGCGCTGGCGGAGATGCGGCGGCTGCTCGGGGTGCTGCGGGAGAGCGACGACGCGGGGGCGTACGCGCCGCAGCCGGGCGTCGCGCAGCTGGACGACCTGGTCGAGCAGGTGCGCTCGTCGGGGCTGCCGGTGACGTACGAGGTCGCCGGTTCGCCTCCGGACATGTCTGAGGGCCGGCAGCTGACGGTGTTCCGGATCGTGCAGGAGGCGCTGACCAACACCCTCAAGCACGGGGGGCCGCGGGTGGCGGCGACGGTCCGGCTCCGGTACGCGGGGGACGCGGTCGAGGTGCAGGTGCACGACGACGGGCGGGGCGCGGCGGCGGCCGACGACGGGCGCGGTCACGGGCTCGTGGGGATGCGGGAGCGCGCGGCGGTGTACGGCGGCATCGTGTGCGCGCAGCCGTGTCCCGGCGGGGGTTTCGAGGTGGTCGCGCGGATCCCCACCGGCGAGCCTGCATGATCCGATCCGGCGGTCCGGCGGTCTGGCGGTCTGGCGGTCCGGTGGTCCGGTGGTCCGGTGGTCCGGCGGTCTGGTGGTCCGGCGTTCCGGCGCCCCGCGCCGCGCGCCCCGCGCCGCGACGCCGCGCCGCGCGCTGCGGGGTGCGCGGGTGAGCGGGGCGTGGGCGGTGGGAGCGTAGGGCGTGGTGGGGGCGAGGCGTGCTGCGGGACCGAGTCCGCTATGAGGAGAGGCGTGATGGAGATGGACGACGAGCTGGACGCCGGGCCGATCCGGGTCGTCCTGGTGGACGATCAGGAGCTGGTGCGGGCCGGGTTCACGATGGTGCTGGACGCGCAGCCCGACATCGAGGTGGTCGGCGAGGCCGGGGACGGGCAGCAGGCCCTCGACCTGCTGCGGACGACGGCGGCGGACGTGGTGCTGATGGACGTCCGGATGCCGCGGATGGACGGCATCGAGGCGACGCGGCGGGTGGTGTCGGGCGAGGGCGGCGGGCCCGGCGGTGACGGCGGGCCGAAGGTGATCATCCTGACGACGTTCGACCTGGACGAGTACGCGTTCGCGGCGATCAAGGCGGGCGCGGGCGGGTTCCTGCTGAAGGACGCGGGCCCGGCGCAGCTGATCGAGGCGATCAAGGCGGTGCATTCGGGGGACGCGGTGGTGGCGCCGAGCACCACCAAGCGGCTGCTCGACCGGTTCGCGCTGCACCTGCCGGACACCGAGGAGAAGGCGAGCGGCGCGCTGGAGAGCCTCACCGAGCGGGAGGGCGAGGTGCTGCGGCTGGTGGCGCGGGGGATGTCGAACGCGGAGATCGCGGGCCGGCTGTTCGTCTCGGAGGCCACGGTGAAGACGCACATGGGCCGGATCCTGATGAAGCTCGGGCTGCGGGACCGGGTGCAGGCGGTCGTGTTCGCCTACGAGACCGGATTGGTGAAAAGCGGGCAAGGCGGCGACGCTTGGTAGGTCCATGATCATCTGGTGGTGACGAATTGCCGTCCCGCTGAGATCTACCAGCCTCCTACCTGAAAGTAGCGGGGTAACTACCGTACGCGACGCCCTCTTAGGGCGGCTTCGGAAACATTCGCTTCGGGCCGTCGGCCCGGTACGGGAGGACTCTCGTGTTCAAGAAGCTCGTCGTCACCGGCATCCTCGGGTGCGCGGTGGCCGGTTCGGCCCTGGGCGCGGCGCCCGCGTACGCCGGCGGCTGGGACCACGGCCACGGCAAGGGCCACGGCCACGGCCACGGTGGCCAGTTCAACGGCAACCACACCAGCGGGAACTTCTCGATCCTGGGCGGCAACCAGGTCAACGTCCCGATCTCGGTTCCGGTCGACGTCTGCGGCAACGCGGTCGGCGCCCTTCTCGGCATCGCGGCCGCGCACTGCAAGGGCGGCGCGTCCGTCCACAACGGCTGATCCGCCGCGCCGGGCGCGATGCCGCCCGGCGGCGAAGCGCCGGGGGTCCCTCGGGACTTCCGGCGCGTTCGCGGTGGCCGACTGACGCGAGAAGGGCGCGGATGGCCGCGCTCGCCCATGCGACAGGCCTGGCGAAGCGGGCATATCGGTTACAGTTTGTAACGCCATGATTACTCGTTGGCGACTATTTGCCGTCATGCTGGGCCGCTCTATTGGCTTACCGGAGAGTAGCTGGGTAACTACCGTACGCGACGCCCTCTTAGGGCGGCTTCGGAAATATTCGCTTCGGGCCCTCGGCCCGGTACGGGAGGACTCTCGTGTTCAAGAAGCTCGCCGCCACCGGCATCCTCGGCTTCGCGGTGGCCGGTTCGGTCCTGGCCGCTGCGCCCGCGTACGCCGGCGGCTGGGACCATGGCCACGGCAAGGGCCACGGCCACGGCCAGTTCAACGGCAACCACACCAGCGGCAACTTCTCCATCCTGGGTGGTAACCAGATCAACGCTCCGATCTCGATCCCGATCGACGTCTGCGGCAACGCCGTCGCCATCGTCGGCATCGCGGGCGCGGGCTGCAAGGGCGGCGCGTCCGTCCACAACGGCTGATCGGCCGCGCCGGGCGCGCAACGGCCCGGCACCGAGGCGCCGGAGGTCCCACGGGGGCCTCCGGCGCCTTCACGTCTGCGGCCACCCCGTCCCGGCCGGCCGAACGCGCTGGTCAAGGGGGGATGTACCGAGGGGCGGCCGCGGCGGGTCGGTGGCAGGGGGGACGGGTTCGTACGTCTCAGGTCGTACGCCGCGCGCCGGCGCAGCCGGAAAGCTGACCCGGAGCGGAGCCGCAAGGCCGATGGCGGCGGCGCCGCGGATTCCTAGCGTTGATCGCGGTCGTATCCGTCACGTCCGTCCGATCCGAAGGAGTCACCGTGACCAGCACGTTCACCAGCCCGTCCGGGGGAGCGCCCGGAGCCGCCGCGCCGCCGGCGGTCGCCGCCGCCGGGGTGTCCAAGGTGTACGGGTCGGGGGACGCGGCCGTGCGGGCGCTGCACGAGGTCAGCGTCGGGTTCGCGCGCGGCGCGTTCACCGCGATCATGGGCCCGTCCGGGTCCGGGAAGTCGACGCTGATGCACTGCCTGGCCGGGCTGGACACGGTCACCTCCGGGCGGATCGTGCTGGGCGACGCGGAGATCACCGGGATGGGCGACCGGCAGCTGACGCTGCTGCGCCGCGACCGGGTCGGGTTCGTGTTCCAGGCGTTCAACCTGCTGCCGACGCTCACCGCCGAGCAGAACATCCTGCTGCCGCTGGAGCTGGCCGGCCGCAAGCCGGACCGGGCCTGGTTCGACCAGGTCGTGGACGTGGTGCGGCTGCGGGACCGGCTCGGGCACCGGCCGAGCGAGCTGTCCGGCGGCCAGCAGCAGCGCGTCGCGTGCGCGCGTGCGCTCGTCGCCCGCCCCGACGTGATCTTCGCGGACGAGCCGACCGGCAACCTGGACTCGCGGGCGGGCGCGGAGGTGCTCGGGTTCCTGCGCGCGTCGGTCCGCGAGATGGGCCAGACGATCGTCATGGTGACGCACGACCCGGTCGCGGCGTCCTACGCCGACCGGGTGGTGTTCCTGCGCGACGGCGAGATTGTCAGCGAGATCGTCCAGCCGACGCCGGACGCGGTGCTGGACCGGCTGAAGAGCCTGGGGGCCTGACCCGATGCTGAGGACGACGCTGGCGGGCCTGCGGGCCCACAAGCTGCGCCTGCTGCTGACGGCGGTGGCCATCACCCTCGGCGTGGGCTTCATCTCCGGCACGTTCGTGCTGACCGACACGATGAACCAGGGCGTCGCGCGGACGTTCGCGAGGTCGGCCGACAAGGTCGACGTCGCGGTCCAGCCCGACGCGGCGCAGGACACCGGCCCGAAGGACGAGCCCGGCATCCCGCTGGACGTCCTGGACCGCGTGAAGGCGGTGCCCGGTGTGACGCAGGCGCTGGGGACGGTGCGCGGGGACGCGGCGCTGGTCGGCAGGGACGGCAAGACGGTCGGCGACCTCCCGACCGTCGGGGTCTCGGTGCCGTCCGGGAGGCTGCTGCGCTACGACGTCACCAAGGGCCGGACGCCGTCGGGCGCGTCCGAGGCGGTGCTGGGCAAGGACCTCGCGGACCGGTCCGGCTACAAGGTCGGCGACACCGTCACGGTCCTGGACCACGCGAACCGCCCGCACCGCTTCACCATTGTCGGCCTGGTCGATTTCGGCATCGACGAGGAGGCGGGCTACCGCGGCGGCGTCGGTTTCGACGGCGCGACGGCGCTGGCGATGACGGGCGTGAAGAAGTACCAGGAGATCGACGTCCTGGGCGGGAGCAAGCCGGCGGTGAAGGCGGCGGTCGGCGGCGGGTACGAGGTCTACACTGGCAAGGAGCTGGGGAAGCGGCTCGCCGACGCGGCGGGCGCCGACACCGAGATCATCCAGGCCGGGCTGCTGATCTTCGGGCTGGTCGCGATGCTGGTCTCGGCGCTGGTCATCTACAACACGTTCTCGATCCTGATCGCGCAGCGGATGCGGGAGATGGCGCTGCTGCGCTGCGTCGGCGCGACCCGCCGGCAGGTGTTCGGCGGGGTGGTCACCGAGGCGTTCGCCGTCGGGCTGGCCGGGTCGGTGCTCGGCATCGTCGCCGGGGCCGGGCTCGGCGCGGGCGCGGTCGCCATCATGACGCGGCTGACCGACAAGGTGCGGATGGACGGGCTCGCCCTGTCCGCGCGGACGATCGCGATCGGCCTGGCGGTGGGCGTGGTCGTGACGGTGCTGTCCGCCCTGCTGCCGGCGCGGGCGGCGACGCGGATCGCGCCCGTCGCGGCGCTGCGCTCGGAAACGGAGCCGGGCGGCGGGCGGTTCCGGCTCGGCGCGGTCCGGACGGCGGTGGCCGTCCTGCTCGGCGCGGCCGGGCTCGGGCTCGGCGTCATGGGGTCGCTGACGATGGCGAAGGGCCAGGTCGCGATGTACACGGTCGCGCTCGCGGGGGCCGTGTTCTTCCTCGCCGTGGTGACCGCGATGCCCGCCCTGGTGCGTCCGCTCGGCCGGCTCGCCGGGGCCGTCCCGGCGCGTCTCGGCGGGGTTCCGGGACGGCTCGCGGTGGCGAACGCCCGCCGGTCCCCGCGCCGCACCGCGACCACCACGATCGCGCTGACCGTCGGGATCGGGCTGATGAGCCTGTTCGCCGTCGTCGCGGCCAGCAGCAAGGCGACGTCGGCGGAGAAGCTGGCCGAGCAGTACCCGGCCGAGTTCCAGGTGCAGGCGCGGACCGGCGACGGCGGCGGCCGGGCGCCGCAGGGGCTCACCGAGGCGCTCAAGAAGCGGCCCGAGTTCTCCGACGTCTTCGAGCTGCTCGCCAAGGACGCCAAGGTCGACGGCAAGGAGACCAACGTCGCGAGCTTGACCGGTTCGGCGCTCGGCGGCGTCCTCAAGCCGAAGCTCGTGCACGGCTCGGCGTCCGCGCTGACCTCGGGCGGGCTGAAGCCGGGGACCGGCGTCGTGGAGAAGGGCGTCGCGGAACGGCACGGCATGAGCGTCGGGCAGACCGTCCAGGTCAGGACGGCGCACGGCACCGCCCCGGTGAAGATCGCCGCGGTGTTCAGCACGCCGGCCACCACGCTCGGGGCGCTGATCGTCCCCGAGGCGGACTTCACCCGCTACTTCGCCGCGCCCGACGACTCGGCGATCTACATCAAGGACCGGGACGGGGTGCCGGCCGACGCCGCGCGCAAGGCCGTCGAGACGGCGGCGCGCCCCTACCCGGCCGCGAAGGTGTACTCGTCCGCCGAGTTCGAGAAGAGCGTGAGCGACGCCATCGACATGATGCTGATGATCTTCGGCGGGCTGCTCGGGCTGGCGATCGTCATCGCGCTGTTCGGCATCGCCAACACGCTCACGCTGTCGGTGGTGGAGCGGACCCGCGAGTCGGCGCTGCTGCGCGCCCTCGGCCTCACCCGCCGGCAGCTGCGCCGGATGCTGTCGGTGGAGGCGCTGGTCATGGCGGTGATCGGCGCGTTCACCGGGGTCGTGCTCGGGGTGGCGTTCGGCTGGGCGGCGACCAACGCGATGGAGGACGACGCGATCTTCTCGCTGCCCTACCTCCAGGTGACCGGGTTCGTGCTGCTGGCGGGCGCCGCCGGCGTGCTCGCCGCGGTGCTGCCGGCGCGCCGCGCGGCCCGGGCGTCGATCGTGGAGTCGCTCGCCCACGACTAGCCACCGCCGGAGGATGTGCACGGAATGTGACGAGCGCCCGGATTCGGAGAGTCACCGAATCCGGGCGCGTCGCGTGACGGACGATCCCTTCGCCCCACCGCGGGGACGGCGTTGCGGTGGGGCGAAGGCGCCGCGGGAATCGCCCCTAGGGGCGGCCGGGCAGGGTCCGGCCCCGGGCCGCCGGGCGGGCCCGCGGTGGCGTCACCTCGTCACCAGCGGTGCCCGATCCAGCCGCCGGTGCCGCTGTGGTTGTGCCCGTTGTACACGTGGTTGCCGTTGCAGCCCGTGCCGGACTGGCTTCCGACGGAGACCGAGCCGCAGGTCACGCCGTAGCCGCCGACGATCATGACGTTCGTCGTGTTGCCCACGGCGGTGTTGTGGTTGTAGGTGTCGGCGTTGGCCGGAGCGGTGGCGAAGGCCGTCCCCGCGAGGGTCGCGACGACCGCACCGGTCTTGAGGGCTGTCCTGATCAAAGTCTGCTCCATCTCGTCGGGGGCGGAGCGCCCTGGTCATTTCTTGCCATTCACCTTGCGTGACGACGTCGTCACAGTCATGGTTACGCCCCGCTTCCGGCCTTCCGCAAGGTTTCACGATCCGTTACCCGCGAAGTGTGACCCGCCCGCCGACCCGATCGTTACGTCAGGTAGCCGTTCCGTCACCGATGTGTGATGGTGTTCGCGGTGCCCGTGCCGTCAGGGCGTCCACGAACCACCGGAAGACCCACCGGAACGCGCGTCCGCGACCCGCGGGTACGCTGGGCGCGCACGTCCGGTACCTACCTCGAGGACTGGAACGAACAGATGGACCCATTCACGCCTGACCCCGCCGCGCCCGGGGACGGGCCGGGGGCCGGGGAGACGCGGCCCGAGGACCGGCCCGCCCGGCTCGCGGTCGGCGTCGTCGGCGCGGGACGCGTCGGCACGGCGCTCGGCGCGGCGCTCGCCCGCGCCGGCCACCGCGTGGTCGCCGCCGCGGCGGTCTCCGACCGGTCGCGCGAGCGGGTGGAGGAGCGGCTGCCCGGCGCCGCCGTCGCCACCCCGCAGGACGCGGTCGCCGCCGCCGACCTGGTGCTGCTGACCGTCCCGGACGACGCGCTGCCCGAACTCGCCACCGGCCTGGTCTCCGCGGGCGTCCCCGTCACCGGGAAGCTCGTCATGCACACCAGCGGGCGGTACGGGTCCGCCGTCCTCGACCCGCTGACCCGCGCCGGGGCGCTGCCGCTGGCGCTGCACCCCGTCATGACGTTCACCGGACGTCCCGACGACGTGAACCGGCTCACCGGCATCTCGTTCGGCGTCACCGCGCCCGAGCCGCTGCGCCCGGTCGCCGAGGCCCTCGTCGTCGAGATGGGCGGGGAACCGGTGTGGATCACCGAGGAGCGCCGCCCGCTCTACCACGCGGCGCTCGCCGGCGGCGCCAACCACCTGGTCACGCTGGTCGTCGAGGCGATGGACCTGCTGGGGGCCGCGGGCGTCGGCGAGCCCGGCCGGATGCTCGGGCCGCTGCTCGGCGCCGCCCTCGACAACGCGCTGCGGCTCGGCATCGACGGCCTGACCGGCCCGGTCGCCCGCGGCGACGCCGGGACGGTCGCCGACCACGTCGCCGAGCTCGGCAAGGTCTCGCCGGAGAGCCGCCGCGCCTACATCGCGCTCGCCCGCCTCACCGCCGACCGCGCGCTCGGCGCGGGGCTCCTCAAACCCGAGGCGGCCGAGCGCCTCCTCGAAGTGCTGGCCGACTGACGGCCGGCCGCCACCGCGCGCCGAGGACGCACCGGACGCGGTGACCACCGAGGACCAAGCAGGACCGACAGGCCAGGACCGACAGGCCAGGACCGATCAGGTCAGGACCGACCAGGGAGGATCAGTGAGCGAGCCGGAGGACGCGTCGTGACGCCCGTCATCGCCGCGACGCGCGAGGAACTGGCCGGCGCCCGTTCCGCGGCGAAGGGCGCGCTGGCGCTCGTCCCCACGATGGGGGCGCTGCACGAGGGGCACCGGTCGCTGATCCGCGAGGCGCGGCGCCGCGCGGACGCGGTCGCGGTCAGCATCTTCGTCAACCCGCTGCAGTTCGGCCCCAACGAGGACTTCGACCGCTACCCCCGGACGTTCGAGGCCGACCTCGAGGCCTGCGCCGCGGAGGGCGTGGACATCGTGTTCGCGCCGTCCCGCGAGGTCATGTACCCGGGCGAACCCGAGGTCACGGTCAAGTCCGGCCCGATGGGCGAGCGGGTGGAGGGCGCGGCGCGCCCCGGCCACTTCGACGGAATGCTCACGGTCGTCCTGAAGTTGTTGAACCTGGTGCGTCCGGACGTGGCCGTCTTCGGGCAGAAGGACGCGCAGCAGCTCGCGATGATCCGCCGGATGGTCGCGGACCTGAACGTGCCGGTCGAGATCGTCGGCGCGCCGACCGTCCGCGAGCAGGACGGGCTGGCCCTGTCGAGCCGGAACCGGTACCTGTCCGAGGACGAGCGGCGCACGGCGCTCGCCCTGTCCCGCGCGCTGTACGCGGGCGTGGACGCGGCGGACGAGGGCCCGGACGCGGTCGTCGGCGCGGCGGGCGCCGTGCTGGACAAGGCGGCCGCGGCCGACCCGCCGCTCGAGCTCGACTACCTCGTGCTCGTCGACCCGTCCACGTTCTTGCAGGTCACGACCGGATACACCGGTCCGGCCGTGCTCGCCGTCGCCGGCCGCGTCGGCGCGACCCACCTGATCGACAACCTGCCCCTCCAGCTCGTCACCCCGAAGGAGCGCTGATGTTCCGGACGATGTTCAAGTCGAAGATCCACCGCGCGACGGTCACCCAGGCGGACCTGCACTACGTGGGCTCGCTCACCCTGGACCAGGACCTGATGGACGCCGCGGACCTGCTGCCCGGCGAGCAGGTGCACATCGTGGACATCGACAACGGCGCCCGCCTGGAGACCTACCTGATCGCGGGCGAGCGGGGCTCCGGCGTGATCGGGATCAACGGGGCGGCGGCCCGCCTGGTGCAGCCCGGCGACCTGGTGATCATCATCGCGTACGCGCAGATGACCGACGCCGAGGCGCGCGAGTTCGAGCCGCGGGTGGTGCACGTCGACCGCTCGAACACCATCGTCTCGCTGGGCTCCGACCCGGCCGAGCCGGTGCCCGGCGGCGACGGCGTGCGGGGCGACCTCGTGGCGCGCTGAGGCGTGCGGTAGCAGCCGGTCAGGGCGGCCGCGCATCCCCCGGGCGGGGTGCGCGGTCGTCCTGCTATTTGGGGTTTTACCCCGGAATCGGGGGGTCGAGCATTCGGGTCCGGCGGGGATAATGTCACAATGACGAGAACCGAACCCCGAGGAGGGCTCATGATCCCTTCCGTTCTCGACGCCCCCGCCCCCGGCTGGACGGCCGACGCCGACGTCGTCGTCATCGGCTCCGGCATCGCCGGCCTCGTCGCGGCGCTGCGCTGCCGCCCGCACGGGCGCGTCCTGCTCGTCACCAAGGCGCTGCTCGACGCCGGATCCACCCGCTGGGCGCAGGGCGGCATCGCCTCCGCGCTGGCCCCCGACGACGACCCCCTCGACCACCTCGCCGACACCCTCACCGCCGGCGTCGGCCTCTGCGACGAGGCCGCCGTCCGGGTGCTCGTCACCGAGGGCCCGGACGCCATCCGCGGGCTCATCGAGCTCGGCGCCGCGTTCGACCGCTCCGCCGACGGGGAGATCGCGCTGACCCGCGAGGGCGGCCACCACCGCCGCCGCATCGCGCACGCCGGCGGCGACGCCACCGGCGCGGAGATCAGCCGCGCGCTGCTCGCCGAGCTCAAGGACTCCGGCGTCGAGGTCATCGAGCACGCCCTCGTCCTCGACCTGATCAAGGACGCCGCCGGGCGCGCCGCCGGGGTCACCCTGCACGTGATGGGCGAGGGCCAGCCGAACGGCGTCGGCGCCGTCCGCGCCCGCGCCGTCGTGCTCGCGACCGGCGGCCTCGGCCAGGTGTTCTCCGCCACCACCAACCCCGAGGTGTCGACCGGCGACGGCGTCGCGCTCGCGCTGCGCGCCGGCGCCGCCGTCACCGACCTCGAGTTCGTCCAGTTCCACCCGACCCCGCTGTGGCTCGGCGAGGGCGCGCGCGGGCAGCAGCCGCTGATCTCCGAGGCCGTCCGCGGGGAGGGCGCCCACCTGATCGACCGCTCGGGCGAGCGGTTCATGGTCGGCCGCCACGAGCTCGCCGAGCTCGCCCCGCGCGACGTCGTCGCGAAGGGGATCGTGAACCGGATGCGGGAGACCGGCGAGCCCTGCATGCTGCTGGACGGCCGGCACTTCGGCGCCGCGATGTGGGAGAAGCGGTTCCCGACCATCCTGGCCGCGTGCCGGCACCACGGCATCGACCCGGTGACCGAGCCGATCCCGATCGCGCCCGCCGCGCACTACTCCAGCGGCGGCGTCCGCACCGACCTGTGGGGGCGCACGTCCGTCCCCGGCCTGTACGCGTGCGGCGAGGTCGCCTGCACCGGCGTGCACGGTGCGAACCGGCTGGCGTCCAACTCCCTGCTCGAAGGGCTGGTCTTCGCCGCCCGCATCGCCATCGCCCTCACCGACGACCTGGCCGCCGCCGACTTCACCGGCCCCGCGAACGTCCCGGCCGACGCTGCGGCCTCCGCCGCCCCTGCGGAGCGCGGGCAGCGCGGCGCGGCGGGTGCCGCCCCTGCGGAGCGCGGGCAGCGCGGCGCGGCCGGTGCCGCCCCTGCGGATTGCGGGGAGCGCGGCGCGGCGGGTGCCGCCGGCTCTGCCGTTGCGGCCGCGTTCCCGGCCGGGGGGCTGGTCGCGCCCGAGGCGCGGGACGAGATCCAGCGGATCATGACCGCGCACGCCGGGGTGCTGCGCGGCGCCGAAGGGCTCGACACGGCGGCACGGGAGCTGGCCGCGCTCCCGCACGGCGGCGCGGAGCCCGGCGTGGAGGCGTGGGAGGCCACGAACCTGCACACCGTGGCGTCCGCCATCGTCGCCGCCGCCCGGCTGCGCCGGGAGACGCGCGGCAGCCACTGGCGGCAGGACTTCCCGGAACGGTCCGACGCGGGCTGGCGCGGGCATCTGGTCACGCGGCTGGCGGGGAACGTCCTGACGACGGCATACGAACCTCTGGAAGGGGACGACCAGTGACACCCGAACTCTCGCAGAAGCTCAAGGACGCCGGGCTCGATCCACAGGCTGTGGAAAACCTCGTCCGGACGGCCCTGGAGGAGGACGGCCCGGTCGACGTGACCAGCGAGCCGATCTTCGCACCGGACGCGGTCTCGGCCGGGGACTTCCGGGCCCGCGAGGCGGGCGTCGTCGCCGGGATCCCGGTGGCCGCGGTCGTGTTCGAGCTGCTGGACGTCGCGTACGAGGCGAAGGCGGCGGACGGCGACCGGGTCGTCCCGGGGCAGGTGCTGATCTCCGTCGAGGGCCCCACCCGGGCCATGCTCCGCGCGGAACGGACGGCGCTGAATCTCCTCACCCACCTGTCCGGAATCGCGACCGCCGCGCGGCGGTGGACGGACGCGATGGAGGGCACCAAGGCGAGGGTCCGCGACACCCGCAAGACGCTGCCGGGCCTGCGCGCGCTCCAGAAGTACGCCGTGGCCTGCGGCGGCGGCGTCAACCACCGGATGGGCCTGCACGACTCCGCGCTGATCAAGGACAACCACGTCGCGGCGGCCGGGAGCGTCACGAAGGCCTACGAGGCGATCCGCGCGGTGTACCCGTCGCTGCACGTCCAGGTCGAGTGCGACACCCTTGACCAGGTCGAAGAGGCGCTCGCGGTGGGCGCGAAGAGCATCCTGCTGGACAACATGACCGACGCCGAGATGGCCGAGGCGGTGCGGCTCGTCGCGGGCCGGGCGGAGCTGGAGGCGAGCGGTGGGCTTACCCTGGAGCGGGCCCGAGACGTCGCCGTGACCGGGGTGGACTACCTTGCCGTCGGTGCGCTGACGCACTCGGCGCGCGTGTTCGACATCGGCCTTGACTTCTCCTGACCAGCGGGGACCGGATGCTGCTCACCATCGACGTCGGTAACACCCACACCGTTCTCGGGCTCTTCGAGGGCGATGAGGTCATCGAGCACTGGAGGATCAACACCGATCCGCGGCGCACCGCCGACGAGATCGCGGTGGTCCTGCAGGGCCTGGTCCAGCAGAGCCCGCTGCTGGCCGAGACCGACATCAGCGGCATCGCGCTGTGCTCCACGGTCCCGTCCGTCCTGCACGAGATGCGGGAGATGTGCCGCCGCTACTACGGCGACGTGCCGGCGGTGATCGTGGAGCCCGGCGTCAAGACCGGGGTCCCCGTCCGGATGGACAACCCCAAGGAGGTCGGGGCCGACCGGATCGTGAACGCGCTGGCCGCCGTGCACACGCACGGCGGCCCGGCGATCGTGGTCGACTTCGGCACCGCGACCACGTTCGACGCCGTATCCGCGAAGGGCGAGTACGTCGGCGGCGCCATCGCCCCCGGCATCGAGATCTCGATCGACGCGCTGTCGTCGCGCGGCGCGCAGCTGCACAAGATCGAGCTCGTCCGGCCGCGCAGCGTGATCGCGAAGAACACGGTGGAGGCGCTGCAGTCCGGGATCATCTTCGGGTTCGCCGGGCAGGTGGACGGGATCGTCGAGCGGATGTCGGAGGAACTGGTCGACGACCCCGACGAGGTGACGGTGATCGCGACCGGCGGCCTCGCGCCGCTGGTGCTGGAGGAGTCGCGCAGCATCGACGTGTTCGAGCCGTGGCTGACGCTGATCGGGCTCCGGCTCATCTACCAGCGGAACACCCCCTGACGTCCGGGACCGTCCGTCCGGCGGCGGGCGGACGGGCGGCGGCGCGCGGCTGTCGGGAGACGTAGACGAGGCACGCCGCGGCCAGCACCGCCATGGCGGTCAGGACCGCGTCGAGCGGGACCGCCTTGGCCACCTCGGTCAGCAGCAGCGGCGCGAACATCCCCACATAGACCAGGGCATAGGCGACGGCCGTGAGGCCCGCCAGCTCGCCGGGCGCGGCGATCCGGGCGACCTCGCCGAGGCCGTAGGTCAGCACGAACCCGTACCCGGCGCCGAGCACGACCGCCGTCACCGCGTTGAGGACGGGCAGCCCGGCGGCGACGGTCAGCGCGGCGAGCAGGAGCCCGCAGGTGATCGCGCCGAGCCCGGCGGCGGCGACGAGCCGCGGGTGCCGCGCCTCCAGGCGCCGGGCGACGGGTTGCGCCGCCATGCCGGACGCGAGGGTGAGCCCGGTGATGGCGCCCGCGTAGGCGATCGGCAGGTGGTGGACGGGGACGAGCGCGGGGAGCAGCGCGAACGCGCTGACGGGCGCGGCGAACGTCCAGATCGCGACGGGCGCGATCGTCCGGCGGAACGCGGGGTTGCGGACACCCGACAACCCGGACCGCCCCTGCCCGGACCGCCCCGACCCGGACTGCCCCTGCCCGGCCATGAGCTGCTCGGAGTTGCTCGCGTGTGCGCGCGGGACGTGGGTTTCGGGCACGCGGAACGCGGGCGGCACCGTCAGCAGCATGATCAGCAGATGCGGGAGGTACGCGGTGACCAGCGGGCGCGGCGCCCACTGCGCGACCAGCGCGGACACCAGCGGCCCCGCGCCGAAGCCCGCGGAGACGGCGAGCGCGGTCATCCGGGTCCCCGAGACGGGTGTCAGCTCCTTCACCCACGCGGTGCCCGCCGCGAGGACGGCCCCGGTCACGACGCCCGCCAGCAGGCGGCCCGCGTACAGCAGCCACGGGGCCGCGACGCCCGCCATCAGCACCACCGTGACCAGCGCGGACAGGCACGCGAACGGCAGCGCGATCCGGCGCCTGCCGTACCGGTCGGACGCCGGGCCGCCGAGGACGAGCCCGGGCACGAGACCGAGCGCGTACACGCCGAACATGGCCTGCGCGCCGCCGTCGCCGAGATGCAGCCGGTCGGTGTAGAGGCCGAGCAGCGAGGCGAACTGGTTGGCGCCCCAGCCGACCCCGAACATGATCGACGCGATCGGGAGCCAGCGCGCGCCGCCGGGAGCGGGCGTACCGGGCGGAACGGGTGACGCGGTTGCCATGATCCCTGTCTAGAACGCCCCGCCCCGCGTGCCGTGACCGCTTCGCGAATCGTGAACCGCCCACCCGTGTGACGCCCGCCCATGAGCCGCCCCGCCGGGTGACGCCCGCTCGTGTGGCGCCCGCTCGTGAACCGCCCGGTCGTGTGACGCCTGTCGCGAAACGTGGCGCGGGCCGGATCGCCGGAGTGAACCGGGGAGGCCGCCGGTTACCGTGACGAGCATGGAACTGCGTGAGCTGGCCTCCTTCCTCGCGGTCGTCGAGGAGGGGCAGTTCGCGCGGGCGGCGGCGCGGCTGTTCCTGTCGCCGCCCGCGGTCACCGCGCACGTCCAGCGGCTCGAACGGGAGCTGGGCGTCCGGCTGCTGGAACGGTCCCCGCTGCGGCTCACCGAGGCGGGGGAGCGGTTCGTCCCGCACGCCCGCGCCGCGCTCGCGGCCGTGAACGCCGCCTCCGACGCGGTGGCCGGCCTGCATGGCGAGGACGACCGGGCCCTCCGCGTCGGCGTGATGGGGCACGGCTCCGCCGAGCTCACGCCCGCGATCGTGCGCGCGTTCCGGCGGGCCCGCCCCGCCGCCCGGCTGACGATCATGCCGCTGGACTTCACCGAGCACGTGTCCGCGCTGGTCGAGCGGAAGGTGGACGTCGCGTTCGTGCGCCCCGCGCCCGACGACGACCGGGTCGTCAGCGACGTGCTGACCACCGAGCCGCGGATCGTCGGGGTCCCGGCGGACGGCCCGTTCGCGGAGGCCGGCGCGCTGCGCCTCGCCGACGTCCTCGACCTGCCGATCGTCGCCGTCCCCGACGTCACGCCGAGCGTGTTCACCGACTACCTGTACTTCACCCCGGCGGTGAACGGCGAGCGCGGGCGGCGCGGCCCGGACATCGCGCGCACGCCGCACGACGTGATGCTCAGCATCGCCGCGGGACGCGGCGTCGGGTCCGCCCTGCGGTCGTTCGCCCGGTTCTACCCGTGGCCGGGCGTCCGGTACGTCCCGATCCTGGACGCGCCATGGGACAGCAGCGTCCTCGCGACCCGCCGCGGCGACCCGGACCCGCGGGTCGCCGCGTTCCGCGCGATCGCCGCCGCCCTGGCCCGCGACCTCGGCCCCCTCGTCGCGGCCGGCCCGGGCGATCACCCCGAACTCGTTCGCGGGGCCCTCGGCGGGCTGGATAGCCTTGAGCCGTGAGTGACGAGACCCTCGATGACCTTCCGGAGCAGATGCGCGTCCGCCGGGAGAAGCTCGACCGCCTGCGCGAGGCCGGCGTCGACCCCTACCCGGTGACCTTCCCGCGCACGGCGACGATCGCCGAGATCCGGGAGAAACACCCGGACCTGGAGCCGGGCACCGAGACGGGCGAGAAGGTCGGCGTCACCGGTCGCGTCATGCTGGTCCGCAACACCGGCAAGCTGTGCTTCGCCACGATCCGGGACGGCTCCGGCGACCTCCAGATCATGCTGTCGCTCGCCAAGGTCGGGCAGGAGCAGCTCGACTTCTGGAAGCGCGAGGTCGACCTCGGCGACCACGTCGGCGTCGAGGGCGAGGTGATCACCTCCAAGCGCGGCGAGCTGTCGATCATGGCGGACCGGTTCGCGATCACCTCCAAGTGCCTGCGGCCGCTGCCGGAGAAGCACGCCGGCCTCACCGACCCCGAGGCCCGGGTGCGGCAGCGCTACGTCGACCTGATCGTCAACGACGAGGCCCGGAAGATGGCGCGGATCCGCAGCGCCACCGTGCGCGCCGTCCGCGACTTCTGGCACGAGGAGGGGTACCTCGAGGTCGAGACCCCGATGCTGCA
This sequence comes from Actinomadura sp. NPDC048394, assembly GCF_040651755.1. Classification (NCBI taxonomy): domain Bacteria; kingdom Bacillati; phylum Actinomycetota; class Actinomycetes; order Streptosporangiales; family Thermomonosporaceae; genus Actinomadura; species Actinomadura sp. NPDC048394. Next base: position 97,403 of record NZ_JBEZJL010000025.1, read on the forward strand.
GCCGATCCACGGCGGGGCGGCGGCGCGTCCGTTCAAGACGCACATCAACGCCTACGACATGGAGCTGTACCTGCGGATCGCGATCGAGCTGTACCTGAAGCGGCTCGTCGTCGGCGGGATCGAGAAGGTCTTCGAGATCAACCGCAACTTCCGCAACGAGGGCGCCGACTCCACCCACAACCCCGAGTTCACCATGCTCGAGGCGTACGGGACGTACCTCGACTACAACGACATGGCCGACCTGACGCAGCGGATGTACCAGAAGGCGGTCGTCGCCGCCCTCGGCACGTCCGTGGTCGTCCACGACGGCGTCGAGATCGACCTCGGCCTGCCGGAATGGCCGCGGATCACGTTGTACGGGTCGGTGTCGGAGGCGCTCGGCGAGGAGATCACCCCGCACACGCCGATCGAGACCGTCCGCAAGCTCGCCGACGGCCGCGGCATCACCTGGGACCCCAAGTGGGGGCAGGGCAAGCTCGTCCAGGAGATCTTCGAGGAGCTGATCGAGCACACCCTCGTCCAGCCGACGTTCGTCATGGACTATCCGCTGGAGACCTCGCCGCTGACCCGCCAGCACCGGCGCGAGCCGCTGCTGACCGAGAAGTGGGACCTGATCGGGTTCGGCACCGAGCTCGGCACCGCCTACTCCGAGCTGGTCGACCCGGTCGAGCAGCGCCGCCGGCTGACCGAGCAGTCGCTGCTCGCGGCGGGCGGCGACCCCGAGGCGATGCAGCTGGACGAGGACTTCCTGCGCGCGCTGGAGTACGCGATGCCGCCGACCGGCGGGATGGGCGCCGGCATCGACCGGATGATCATGGCGTTCACCGGCAAGGGCATCCGCGACACGATCCTGTTCCCGCTGGTCAAGCCCGAGTAGCGCAGGGGAGCGGCCTGCCGGTCACCCGATCCGGACCGGCAGGTCGCGCAGCCCGCGCAGCACCAGGTTGTCCCGGTACGCCAGGTCGCCGTCGTCGGCGGCGAGGGTGACGTCGCGCTCGAACAGCTTCTGCAGCGCGATCTGCCCCTCCAGCCGCGCCAGCGGCGCGCCGAGGCAGAAGTGGATGCCGTGCCCGAACGACAGGTGGCGCGGCGCGTCCCGTCCCTCGGCGTAGCGCAGCAGGTCGAGACGGTCCGGATCGGCGAACACCGACGGGTCGCGGTTCGCGGCGCCCGTCAGCAGCAGGACGAGCCGTCCCCGCTCGATCAGGGTGCCGCCCAGCTCGACGTCCTCCAGCGCGGCCCGCAGCGTCAGCTGCACGGGCGGGTCGTAGCGGAGCAGCTCCTCCACGGCCGCCGCGACGTTCTCCGGACGGTCCCGGAACAGCGCGAGCTGCTCCGGATGCCGCAGCAGCGCCAGCGCGCCGTTCCCGACCAGGTTGACGGTCGTCTCGTGGCCCGCGACGAGCAGCAGCACGCACGTCGCGAGCAGCTCCTCCTCCGACAGGACGTCGCCGCCGTCCGAGACGCCCACGAGCGCGCTCAGCAGGTCGTCGCGCGGGTCCGCGCGGCGCGCGGCGGCCAGCTCGCGGAAGTAGGCGGCGAACTCGGCGCGGGCCTCGTCGCGCAGCGCGATCTCCGCTTCGGGCAGCAGGAAGTCGGGGTCGAGACCGCGGGCGAGGGCGTCCGACCAGCCCTTGAACAGGTCGCGGTCGCGCGGCGGCACGCCCAGCATCTCGCTGATCACGATGACGGGCAGCGGGTACGCCAGCGCTGCGATCAGGTCGGTCTCGCCGGACGCGCCGTCCAGCAGCTCGTCCACCAGCTCCTCGACGCGCGGCCGCAGCCGCTCGATCAGCCGAGGCGTGAACGCCTTGCTGACGAGCCGGCGCAGCCGCGTGTGGTCGGGAGGGTCCATCGTCAGGAACGACCGGTTCCGCTGCGGCGCGTCCCGCCACAGGCCGCCGTTCTCGGGGCGGTGCCCGAACCGCGGGTCCCGCAGCGCCTGCTCGCACAGCTCGTAGGACGTGCTGACCCACAGGCCCACCGCGGTCTGCTGCAGCCTCCCGGCCGCCGCGAGGCCCCGGTAGTGCGCGTAGGGGTCGGCGTGGAAGGCGGGGTCGGACGGGTCGAACCCGAGGATCGACGCCGCTTCCACGTCCGGCGCGGCCGGTTCCCTGGTGTCCTCCATAGGCCAAGTCACGCGGATCTAAGACAGCATGTCAATAGTGCGAAGGCCCGGAATGACGGAGATCGGCGGCGGCCGTCAGGCGGACTCGCGCACCACCAGCTCCGGCGTGAGGACGACCTGCCGGTGCTGGTGCGACCGGCCCTCCCGGATCTCGGCCATCGCCAGCTCCGCGGCCTCCCAGCCGAGCGCCCGGCGCGGCTGCTTGATCGTGGTCAGCGGCACCGCGGCGCTCGCGGCCAGCTCGATGTCGTCGTAGCCGACCACCGCGATGTCGTCCGGGATCCGCGCGCCGAGCCGCGTCAGCTCGTTGATCAGCCCGATGGCGAGCAGGTCGTTCGCGCAGAACACGCCGTCCGGCCGCGGATCCATGTCCATGATGCGCCGCGCCGCCCGCCGGCCCTCGGTGGGGCTCAGCGCGTCCTGCACGAGCACCGGCGGCTTCCCGACGCCCGCCTCCACGAGCGTCCGGGCCGCGCCGTCGCGGCGCTCGACGCAGGGCTGCGGCTCCGGCGCGCCGGTGACGAACGCGATCCGCTCCCGGCCGAGGCCGAGCAGGTGCGCCGCCGCCAGCTCCCCGCCGGCGACGTGGTCGACATGGACGGTGCACGCGTCGGAGACGTCCCGGTCCATCAGGACGACGCTCAGCCCGGCCGCGCGCAGCCGCTTGATGCCCGCCCGGTCCAGCCCGACCGGGACGATCAGCGCGCCCGCGGCGCGCTGGTCCTCCAGGAGTTCCAGCGACCGGGCCTCCTTGGCGGCCGAATGGTCGCTCGACAGCCAGAGGGCGTCGTGGCCCGCCTCGTTCAGCGCCTCCTCGGCGCCGCGCACGACGTCGGCCGCGTACGGGTTGGCGAGGTCCTCGACGACGACGCCGAACGCGCGGCGCGGCTCGTCGCCGAACTCGCCCGCGGTGCGGTCGGGGCCCCTGCGGAGCCGCCGCGCCGACTCGTTGCGGACGAATCCGAGCTCCTCGATCGCCGCGCGGACACGGTCACGGGTAGCTTCGGCCACGAGGTCTGGCCGGTTTAGGACATTCGAAACGGTCCCAACCGAGACCCCGGCACGCCTCGCGACCTCGCGAATACTGGTCTGTGGCAAGTCGCTCCTCGTCCGCCCCGGTGGTGTTTTCCCAGGTAGTTGGGCTTTCCCGTGTCAATCCCCGAAAACCCGGTCACGCATTGCGACCATTCGGGCACAGATAGCACTTAACCAGCGCTTGACGGGCCGGATCCGGCCGCCTAGCGTTCCGAGCCGAAGCGTAGCTTGAAACGATTCACGATCTTCGTCCGCGGCGAGATCCGGTGAGTCCAAGAGGAAGGACGGGTTCGGAAGCGACGACCTAGACCCGCTCCTGACACGTGGCCAACGAGTGAATCGTCACCCGGAGTTCCCCCGCACGACCCCGCAATCGGCCCATCGGCCACCTCCGGCCAAGCTCGCGAGACGGAAAAGGAACCCAAACCGATGATCTAAGTCCGGAAGGCTCCGGACCCGGCAACCCAACGCATGCAGTTCGAGGCCCAACCCGTGCCTGTGCAGCGGACGGCTGCATCCCCGCGGTCATCAACCACGGACGAGGGAGGACGGAGTGGAAACAGCCACACTCGATTTCGGGCTGAGCGACGAGGAGATCAGGTTGCTCGCCCAGATCGCCAGCGGTGTCACCGCTGATGTGGCGGCGCGCAAGCTGGAACTGAGCGCACGGACCTTGCGCCGCAGGTTGCGGAACATCTGCGACCGGCTGGAGGTCAACACCCCTATCGAGGCCGTGGTGTGGGCGGCCAGAAGGCAGCTCATCTAGCGCGACCCGACGACGCCCGTCAGGGGACGGCGGGCGTCATCACCCGGAAACCAGCCCGACCGGAAGCACGTCCAGCGATGCGAACTCGTCCGACCCCGCAGCGGCGGCGCACCACCCCTGGCAGGTAGGTCCCTGCAAGGCGAAAGCGCCGCCGCGGACGTAGTTCATATCGCTCTATAGCCGTGCGCCCGGCGCCCCGATCGGAGTGCGTCGTCTACGCGACGCGGACCACGCCGGCGATGGGGCGGCCGGAAAGGGACGCGATGCGGACGACGTCGCCCGTGTGCGGGGCGTGGATCATCTTGCCGCCGCCGACGTACATCCCCATGTGGTGCAGGTCGGAGTAGAAGAAGATCAGGTCGCCCGGCTGCATCTGGCTCTCCGGGACGTGGGTCCCGGCGTTCCACTGGCTGCCGGTGTAGTGCGGCAGGTTGATGCCGACCTGCTTGTAGGCCCACATCGTCAGCCCCGAGCAGTCGAACGTGCTCGGACCGGCGGCGCCCCACACGTACGGGCTGCCGAGCTTGCTCATCGCGTACCGCAGCGCCTGCGCGGCCTTGCCGTCGCCGATGACGGGCAGCTTCGCCAGCAGGGTCGGGTCCTTCTTGACGGCCTTGCCGCGGACCTTCTCGTAGGCCGAGGTGACCTTCTTCTTCTGCGCGGTGAGCTGAACCTTCAGCTGGGTGACCTGCTGGGCGCGCTCCTCGGCGGACTTGCGCGCGCGCTGGGCGGACTGCATCGCCTGCATGAGCCCGAGGACCTGCGTGCTGTCCTGCGTGGCGAAGTAGTTGAGCGTGGCGGCCCGGTCGAGGACGACCTGCGGGTCCTGCGCGGAGATGAACGAGACCGTGGGGTCGGTGCCGCCCTGCATGTAGCTCGTGGCGGCCAGGCTGCCGACCTTCTCCCGCAGCCCCTCCAGGGACTTCTGCTGGCGCGCGGCGTTGCCGGCGGCGACCTTGGCCGCCCGCTGCGACTGCTCCAGCTTCACCTTCAGGCCGTTGTACTGCTCGGTCAGCTTCTCCAGCTGGTCCGCCAGCTTGAACGCCTGGTCCTTCAGCTCCTTGGCCGACGGGTCGGGGTCGGCGTGCGCCATCGGGAGCGAATGCGGGACCACCACGTGGGGCGTGATGGAAAGGGCGACGAGCGCGCCGGCGATCGTGAGCGCCCGGACACGGAAGCGAGCCGTCCGCACCAAATCTCCTCTCCTCGTCCGCCTACCGAGTTAGCTGACGGGTTCGGGCCGGAGCAGCCCGTCCGCTGGGCGCGCGGATCCCTCCGCGCGGCTGCGGATTCACCCCAGACGGCATCGGCTCGGGGTGATGCCCCCGAACGCTCCGAAAGTGGGTCCCCGGCTCCGCGGGGCGCCGGCTGCGGCCCGTGGACTCGGCGGTCCGGCCTCCGCCTCGCGGAAGGCCGACGTCAGAGCGGGACACTAACGGAACCGCCATTGGATGCCAACCAGAACATGCGAATTCGCAGGTCGTGGCGGACGGTACGGGGTGAAGCGCCGGTTGTGGACCGCCCTGGCCGCCGCTGGAGGACGGCCCCCGGCCGCCGGTGGCCGCGCCCCGGGCGGCCTCCCGACCTGCGCGGGCACGGCCGCCGGTGGCCGTGGGTGTGCGGGGCGTTCGGTAATCTCGCCTGTTTGTGGAAGTCGTGATCAGGCGTGCCCGCACCGCCGACGTTCAGGGGATCCGCAGGCTGGTCGATCTGTACGCCGGGTCGGGGCGACGCCTGCTCAAGAAGTCGACGGTGAAGCTGTACGAGGACGTGCAGGAGTTCTGGGTCGCCGAGGACGTCCAGGGCGCCCTGCCGGGGGAGCCCGGGCCCATCGTGGCCTGCGGGGCGCTCCACGTGATGTGGGAGGACCTGGCGGAGGTCCGGTCGGTCGCCGTCGACAAGGGGTACGGCGGGCGCGGGATCGGGCACCGCATCGTCGCCCGGCTCCTGGAGACCGCGCGGGAACTCGGCGTCCGGCGGGTTTTCTGCCTTACCTTCGAAGTGGAGTTCTTCGCACGGCACGGCTTCCAGCAGATCCTCGGTACTCCGGTGGCGCCAGAGGTGTACGAGGAACTCCTCCGCTCTTACGACGACGGCGTGGCAGAGTTCTTGGACCTCGACAGGGTCAAGCCCAATACGTTGGGCAACACACGGATGTTGCTTCGCCTGGAGGACTGACCCCACATGAGCGATTCCCCCAACCGCGGGCGGCCCTATCAGCCGTCGCAGGGGCAGGGTTCGTACGGACCGCCGCCCCCCTACCAGGGTCCCCCGCAAAGGCAGCAGCCCGGGCGGCAAGGTCAGGCTCAGCCGCCCGCCCAGCAGTGGCAGCAGCAGCCACAGCAGCAGCAATGGCAGCAGCAACCGCAATGGCAGCAACAGCAACAGCCGCAACAGCAGTGGCAGGAACCCCAGCAGGACCAGTGGGGGCAGCCCTCGTACGAGTCCTATGAGCCCGCCTACGACCAGTACGGCGGTTCCCAGGGCGGTGACATGCCGCTGGCGCCGATCCTGCGGCGTGCTGGGGCCCGCATCATCGACAACGCGCTCGTGGCGGCCTTCGGCTTCGCGCTCGTCCTTCCCATCACGGTCGGCGCGTTCGGGCTCGGGAAGCCCGGCAGCAAGACCGAGGACGACGGCGGCATCTGGAACTGGCCCATCATCTTCACGCTGTTCGCCGTCCTGTCGGTCCTGCCTTTCATCTATGAGGCCGTACAGCTGTCCATGTGGGGCCGGACGTTCGGCAAGCGCTTCATGGGCATCGGCGTCGTCCAGGCGCGTCCGGCGGGGAACCAGCTGACGACGACGCAGGCCGTATGGCGGGCCGCCATCACCCACGTGGGCTACCAGATCGGCGTCTTCTTCTTCCTCGTCCTCGCCGTGATGGTGTGGCAGTACTTCGCCTACGGGATGCTGCTGGTCTGGGCGGGTGCGCTCATGGCGTACCTGTGGGCCATCTGGGACCAGCCCCTGCACCAGGCCCTGCACGACCGCTTCGCCGACACCCTCGTCATCGACGAGCGCGCCGGATACGGCGAGTACGCCGAGTACGCGGAGTAGGGCCGCGATGGCGACTCCGCGAACACCCGCGCAGGGGTCGGACGAACCGTCCGGGACCGATCACGGCATCCCGGACGGTGAGCCTCTGCCGCACGAGGACCCGGAGCCGGGCTCGGCGCTCGCGGAGCCCGGGCAGCGCCTCCTGGCGCGCATCGTCGACACCCTCATCGTCGGCCTGCCCGTCATCATCGTGGTGAAGGAATTCGTGTCCGGCCACCGGCTGGACGTCATCGCACCGCCGGCCGTAGCGGGCTGCATGCTCCTGTACGAGGCCGTCCAGCTCGCGCTGTGGGGGCAGACCCTCGGCAAGCGCTTCGCGGGGATCCAGGTCGTCCCGGACCCGTCCGGCCCTGAGGGCGCCGCCACGGACGCGGAGCGGGCCGGCGCCCCGGAAACCCCCGGTGGCGCGGCCGAGGGCCGGTACGGCCGCCCAAGCGTCCCGCGGGCCGTCCTGCGCGCCGCCGTGTACTCCGTGCCGATCGCGCTGCGGCCCGTCCACATTCTCGGTCTTCTGGCGAGCCTGTTCTGGGTGGCGAACGCCGGGTTCATATACGAGGGGACGCAGCGCCGGGCCGTCCATGACAGGCTCGCCGGCACCCTGGTCGTAAAACGCCGCACGTCCTGATTCACCGGTGTTTGCGGCGCTCTCGGAGATGTCGGCGCGGCGTCCCGGCGTGCCCGGTGACGCCGCGCCCCTGATCGCGTTGAGCGCCCGCGACGGGGGCCGCGCGGCTTTGCCGGGCCCGGGCCGCCGGGCTTTGCCGGAGATCCTCGCGCTGTTTCGGACACCCGGACTTCGGCGGGCCAATGCCAGCTCGTTCCGGACACGTTCAGGTTACGGGCGGGATTCCGGGAGGATGTGTCTCCTGCCGGAAGGCCCCTCCGGTTTGGGATGTGCTTCCGGGGCGCCGGGAGTCGGCGTTCATTGGGCCGCCGCACTTAGTCCGGATGGGACGCCGTCTCGCCGGGACCGGCGCACGCAGGCGGATTCTGCCGCTTATCCCCAGATTTCGGGATGGACTGGTACCGGCGGCGTTACGCTCCGCCATCCCGCGGCCAGTTCCCGCGCCCCGGACGGCAACAGATTTTCGTCCCGGCTTCCCGTCCCGTAATCCGTCGACATCCGCCGGTGGCGGGCCCGCGGGCCCGGTGGGACCGGTCCCGCGCCGGTCTCCGGTGCATTCCGGGCGCATGCCCTGGTTAGTGCCGTTACGGCAGGGCTAAAGGTCGGCAAGCGGTGCGGGTGTGCTCACCCTGTTAAGGTCCCGGTGGACACTTTTCCGCCCGAGGTCCCCCCGGTGGAATGCCCGAGTGCCCCGATACCTGGTCCAATGCGTCTTCGACGGCCCAGGTCAGCGCCGTGCGCCGTGACGCCGGTCACGCCGAAATCCACGCCCCGGACCGTCCGCCGGAATTGAACGGCGCGTCAACGGCCCGCCCCGGCGCCGCCCTCCGCGCACCGGTGGTCAAGCCGTTACCGGCCGCCAAGGGATGTTCATCGGCGACTTGAATTGTCATCGGCAGACTTCCCGGTATATCTTTGTCAACCGAATGCATAGTTTGCTCCAGCCGAAAGGTCTGTCCCCATGGCACAGAAGGTTCAGGTGCTTCTCGTCGACGACCTCGACGGTGGCGAGGCGGACGAGACCGTAGCGTTCTCGATCGACGGCGCCTCCTACGAGATCGACCTGAGTGGCGCCAACGCTAAGAAGCTGCGGGATTCTCTGCTGCCGTTCGTGGAGAAGTCGCGCAAGGCCGGCACGGTCAACAAGCGGCGCCGCCCGCGCGGCGCGTCCAGCCGCGAGCGCAGCGCCGAGATCCGCGCCTGGGCCAAGAACAATGGCATCAAGGTCAATGAGCGCGGCAGGATCCCGGCCACCGTGATCGAGCAGTACGAGGCGGCGAACTGATCCGCCAGCCCCGCCCCGGCGGCCCGTCTCCCTCCACGAGACGGGCCGTTCGCTTGTGGCGTAGCGCCCGCCCGGTTTCGCGTCCGCCGCGGTGAGGTACACCGGGACCTCGCCCCCATTCGGCGATCCTCGGACGCGACCCCGGACGACCTGCGGAAAGCCCCCGTTCGCTTGGGGCGTAGCGGGAACATGACGCACCGATGCGGTAGTTGGATGAGACTGAACAGCGCTTAGCTGGGGAACGTCTCCTGGTGGGAGTGCACCGGGCGGCCTCCTCGGGGCGGGCTAGCATGCGGAAGGACAGTTCCGGACGTTCCGGACTCTGCCCAACCGCTCTGTGAGGAGCGACGAGATGTTCGAGAGGTTCACCGACCGCGCGCGGCGGGTTGTCGTCCTGGCCCAAGAAGAGGCCAGGATGCTCAACCACAACTACATCGGCACCGAGCACATCCTCCTGGGTCTGATCCACGAGGGTGAGGGCGTCGCTGCCAAGGCCTTGGAGAGCCTGGGGATCAGCCTTGAGGCGGTCCGCCAGCAGGTCGAGGAGATCATCGGCCAGGGCCAGCAGGCGCCGTCGGGCCACATCCCGTTCACTCCGCGCGCCAAGAAGGTCCTCGAGCTGTCACTGCGCGAGGCGCTGCAGCTCGGCCACAACTACATCGGCACGGAGCACATCCTGCTCGGCCTGATCCGCGAGGGCGAGGGCGTCGCCGCCCAGGTGCTGGTCAAGCTCGGCGCCGACCTCAACCGGGTCCGCCAGCAGGTCATCCAGTTGCTGCACGGCTACCAGGGCAAGGAGCCGGCCGCCTCCGGCGGCCCGTCGGAGTCCGCGCCGTCCACCTCCCTCGTGCTCGACCAGTTCGGCCGCAACCTGACGCAGGCCGCGCGGGAGGGCAAGCTGGACCCGGTCATCGGCCGGGACAAGGAGATCGAGCGGGTCATGCAGGTGCTGTCCCGCCGCACCAAGAACAACCCGGTCCTCGTGGGCGAGCCCGGCGTCGGTAAAACGGCCGTCGTCGAGGGGCTCGCGCAGAAGATCGTCAAGGGCGAGGTCCCGGAGACGCTGAAGGACAAGCAGCTCTACACCCTCGACCTCGGCGCGCTGGTCGCCGGCTCCCGGTACCGCGGCGACTTCGAAGAGCGCCTGAAGAAGGTGCTCAAGGAGATCCGCACCCGCGGCGACATCATCCTGTTCATCGACGAGCTGCACACGCTCGTCGGCGCGGGCGCCGCCGAGGGCGCGATCGACGCCGCCAGCATCCTCAAGCCGATGCTGGCCCGCGGTGAGCTGCAGACCATCGGCGCCACCACGCTCGACGAGTACCGCAAGCACCTGGAGAAGGACGCCGCGCTGGAGCGCCGCTTCCAGCCGATCCAGGTCGCCGAGCCGTCGCTGTCGCACACGATCGAGATCCTCAAGGGCCTGCGGGACCGCTACGAGGCGCACCACCGCGTGTCGATCACCGACAGCGCGCTGGTCGCGGCCGCGCAGCTCGCCGACCGCTACATCAGCGACCGGTTCCTGCCGGACAAGGCGATCGACCTCATCGACGAGGCCGGTTCGCGGATGCGCATCCGCCGGATGACCGCGCCGCCGGACCTGCGCGAGTACGACGAGAAGATCGCCGACGTGCGGCGCGAGAAGGAGTCCGCGATCGACGCGCAGGACTTCGAGAAGGCCGCCGCGCTGCGCGACTCCGAGAAGCAGCTGCTCGGCCAGAAGGCGCAGCGGGAGAAGGAGTGGAAGGCCGGCGACATGGACGTCGTCGCCGAGGTCACCGACGAGCTGATCGCCGAGGTCCTCGCCACCGCCACCGGCATCCCGGTCTTCAAGCTGACCGAGGAGGAGTCCACCCGGCTGCTGCGCATGGAGGACGAGCTCCACAAGCGCGTCATCGGCCAGGAGGACGCCATCAAGGCGCTCTCGCAGTCGATCCGCCGCACCCGCGCCGGCCTGAAGGACCCGAAGCGTCCCGGCGGCTCGTTCATCTTCGCCGGCCCGTCCGGCGTCGGTAAGACGGAGCTGTCGAAGACCCTCGCGGAGTTCCTGTTCGGCGACGAGGACGCGCTGATCCAGCTCGACATGTCCGAGTTCATGGAGAAGCACACGGTCTCGCGGCTGTTCGGCTCCCCGCCCGGCTACGTCGGGTACGAGGAGGGCGGCCAGCTGACGGAGAAGGTGCGCCGCAAGCCGTTCTCGGTCGTCCTGTTCGACGAGATCGAGAAGGCCCACCAGGACATCTTCAACTCGCTGCTGCAGATCCTGGAGGACGGCCGCCTCACCGACGCGCAGGGCCGTGTCGTGGACTTCAAGAACACCGTCATCATCATGACGACGAACCTGGGGTCCAAGGACATCTCCAAGGGCGTCTCGATGGGCTTCGCCCGCCAGAACGACGAGCAGGGCTCGTACGAGCGGATGAAGGCGAAGGTGTCGGAGGAGCTGAAGCAGCACTTCCGTCCGGAGTTCCTCAACCGCGTCGACGACACGGTGGTCTTCCACCAGCTCACCCCGAAGGAGATCATCCAGATCGTCGACCTGATGATCGCCCGGGTGGACGAGCGGCTGAAGGACCGCGACATGGGCATCGAGCTGCGCCAGGAGGCCAAGGACCTGCTGGCGATCCGGGGCTACGACCCGGTGCTCGGCGCCCGGCCGCTGCGCCGCACGATCCAGCGGGAGATCGAGGACAACCTGTCCGAGAAGATCCTGTACAACGAGCTCAAGCCGGGCCAGATCGTGATCGTCGGCACCGAGGGCTTCAACCCGGAGGACAAGGACACGGCGGAGAACGCCAAGTTCACCTTCCGGGGCGTGCCGAAGCCGTCCGCCACGGTCCCCGACGCCCCGCCCATCGAGGGCGCGGTCAACTTCAACAAGGACTGATCACCTCAGCCCTCGGCAGGGCCCGTACCGGTTCCGTCCGGTGCGGGCCCTTCCGCATGTTCGGGGACCGGCGGGGAGGATCCGTCCGAAGGACTCTCCCGATCCCTGGAGCCGACGTGAGCCACCCGCCGCGCCTGACCCTGTCCGCACCGGTCCTCGACGCCCCCGACCCGTACGCGCTCGCCGCGTTCTACCAGCGGCTTCTGGGGTGGACGGTGGTCCAGAAGGACGCGGGCTGGGTGAAGCTGCGCCCGCCGGGAGGCGGGACGGGCCTGTCCTTCCAGGCCGAGCCCCTCCATGCCCGGCCGGTCTGGCCCGCGGTCGCCGGCGAGCAGCAGATCCAGGCGCATCTGGACATCGAGGTCGACGACCTGGAGGCGGCGTCTCGGCACGCCGAGGAGGCGGGAGCCGTCCTCGCGGAGGTCCAGCCCGACGAGGACGTCCGGGTCTTCCGCGACCCGGTCGGCCATCCGTTCTGCCTGTTCCTCCGCGAGCCGGAGTCGCCGACCGAGCTCTGAGCGGACCCCGGGATGTCGGAGGCGGCTCCTAGTATTCGAACATGCGATCGAATGCGGTGGGTTCGGCGGCGGAGTACGGGCGTTCTCGCGGCCGCTCGCCGGACGCGGCGTTCCTGCGCGACGTGCGCGCGCCGGCCCCGCCGCAGCTGCCGATCTTCAGATCCCGGCTGCAGGGGGAGCTGCTCGGGCGGCTGCTGCTCGGGCCCCGGCGCGAGGCGTCGATGCTCGACCTCGCGGTGATGCTCCGCAGCGATCTCGGGACGGTGATGCGCGAGGTGGAGCGGCTGTCGCGGGCCGGCGTCCTCGCCCTGCGGCGCACGCTCGCGGGGCGGCTGGTGTCCCGCGACGAGCGCAGCCCGCTGTACGAGCCGCTCGCCCGCCTGGTGATGCTGACGTTCGGCCCCGCCGCCGTGGTCGCCGAGGAGTTCGGGCGGCTGCCCGCGGTCCGCGAGGCGCACCTGTTCGGCCCCTGGGCGGCCCGCTATGCCGGTGTGCCGGGCGAGCAGCCCGTCGACGTCGAAGTCCTCCTGATCGGTGACCTCGGGCGCGAGACGGCCTTCGACGCGGCCCAGGAGGCCGCCGCACGGCTCGGCCTCCCTGTCCACCCGGTCGTCCGCACGGCCGCCCAGTGGGCGGACGACGCCGACCCGTTCCTCCGCGAGATCCGCGCAGGGCACGTGCATACCGTCGTCAGCTGACACACCGTCGTCCGCTGAACGGCCGTTCGGGGCCGCCGGGTCACTGCGGGATGTCGTGGCCCGCGCTGCGAGCGCGGCGGAGGGCGACGCGCATGGCCACCCCTATGCCGAGCCGGTAGAGGAGCTTGGACGGCGGCGTCCGGTAGGCGAGCTCGGTGTGCGGCGCGTAGCGGACCTGCGGGCCGCTCTCCAACCAGCCCGTGTGGACGCGCTGATGCTGCCCCTGCACGAACTTGCTGAAGGAGTGGGCGGTCAGGCCCGCGCGGCGTCCGCCGTCGGGCAGGACTCCGAGCGGGACGTGCAGCAGTATCCCGCCGGCGTCCTGGCCGCTGAAGCCGACGGGGACCACCATGGGGAAGCCGTCGGTGCCGGCCCAGCCGAGCAGGGCGTCGGGAAGGCTTTCCAGTCGGGCGGCCGCCTTGACGTGGTCGATGCGCGGACCGGTGCCGAGGCCCGGTGCCTTCTGCGGCGGCGGCGGGCCAGGCAGCGGGGGGCCGAAGACCTTCGGGCTCCCCTTGCAGGAGAGGTCCGGCCACACGATCAGCCGCTCGACCGCGATGTCGATGACCACGCGGGTGTAGTAGGGGCGCAGCCAGGGACCCCAGAAGGGGCCGGTGGCGCGCGGGCCGTCGAAACGCTCCCAGTCCGCGCCCAGGGACGCGGGATAGTCGTCGCGCGGGGCCGAGAGCGACGCGGTGCCCTGGACCAGCACGTACTCGGGGCGGTCGCTGTAGCCGTGCAGCCGGGTGTGGAAGGCCAGCGCCACGCGGGGATCGCGCCTGATCCGCTCCAGCTTCTTCCAGCCCCCGACCGAGCTGTTCACGGTGACGGTGCCGGCGCCGCGGTCCCGCGCACCGAAGTTCGTCACCGGGGTGAGCACGACGCCGCGGGCGGAGGTGACCGTGGCGAGCATGACGGCCTGGTCGCCTCCGATGATCTCGTCGACGCTCTCGGGCCAGTGTGCGGAGCTCATCGGTCGCCTCCTCGGTTCGGCGACCCACACTCTAACAGACATAGCTGTTTATTTAGAAGAAGAGGCGGTCGATGAGCAGCCAGGCGCCGATGCCCGCCATCGCGGCCCCGGACAGCCGGCTGATCGTGCGGGCGGCCGCCGGGCGGCCCTGCAGCGCGGTGCGCGCGACCGTGCCGATGACGAGGTAGAAGAGCGCGCAGGTGGCCATGTAGGTCGCGCCGAGGACGCCGATCTGGCCCGCGATCGGCAGGTGGCCGTCCGGGTCCGTGAACTGGGGCAGCAGCGCGACGAAGATGAGCAGGCCCTTCGGGTTGAGGCCGCTGGCGCCGATGCCGCGCAGGAAGATCCCCCACCCGGTGCCCTCGGGCCGGGAGCCTTGCGCGTCCGGTGCGGACGGGCGGGCGAGGGTCGTGGCGCCGTGCCACATGAGGTAGGCCCCGCCGACGGTCGTGAGGGCGGTGAGGAGGCTCGGGGAGCCGGCGACGAGGGCCCCGATGCCGGCCGCGACGACGACCGTGACGGCGGCGTACCCGGTGACCAGCCCGCTCACCGCGGGAAGGACGGAGCGCCCGCGCAGCCCGGCGCTGATCATGAACGCCCAGTCCGACCCGGGGACGGCGATGAGAAGGAACGCGATGGACCAGAAGGCGAGGACGGAGCCGGTGGCCATGGCGGGACATCCCCTCGGATGGCGGCTGTTGAGGGGAGAATATGGTTGATCTGCCGAAATGTGCTGCTAAGTTTCACCGCAACGCGCCGCCACCGTGGAAGGATCTCCTCCATGGACGCCATCGACCGGAAGATCATTGCGGTGCTCCAGGAGGACGGCCGCGCGACGATCACCGACGTGGCGGCGCGGGTCGGGCTGAGCGTGTCGCCCTGCCACCGCCGGCTGCGGGAACTGGAGCGCAGCGGGACCATCCGCGGCTACCGCGCGGTCGTGGACGCCGCCGCCCTGGGCCTGACGTTCCAGGCGCTGGTGTTCGTCACCATGCGGCAGGAGGACCGGGACACCCTGCTCGGCTTCGAGGCGGCGGTCGAACGGGTCCCCGAGGTGGTGCAGGCCCAGCGGCTGTTCGGCGACCCCGACTACCTGCTCCGCATCGTCACCGCCGACCTGACCGCCTACCAGGAGCTGGAGGACGACGTGCTCTCCGCGCTGCCCGGCGTCCAGCGCCTGAACTCGACCCTCGTGATGAAGCACATCGTCAACGACCGTCCGCTGCCCACCTGAGTCAGGCGGTGGCCAGCCAGCTCTCGATCTCGCGGTGCAGGCGCGCCTTCGTGGACGCCGGGGCGAAGGACGCGTCGACGCCGGCGCCCGCCAAGGCGGCGAGCGTCGCGTCGTCGTAGCCGAACGCGTCGCGGACGCGGCCGTACTCCGTCGCGAGCGGCGTGCCGATCAGCGCGGGGATGTCGGTGTTGACCGTGACGATCAGCCCCGCCTCGCGCAGGCGCGGGAGGGGATGGCCGGCGAGGGACGGCGCGAAGCCCAGCGCGACGTTGGACGACGGGCAGACCTCCAGCGGGATCCTCCGCTCGCGGACCTCGGCGACCAGGTCCGGGTCGTCCAGGACGCGGATGCCGTGGCCGAGGCGCTCGGTGCGGCCGGGGCCGATCGCCTGCCGGATGCTCGCCGCGCCCTCGCCCTCGCCCGCGTGGTGGACGACGTGCAGCCCGGCGTCCCGGGCCGCCGCGAAGACCTCGGTGAACGGGTCGCCCGGGTAGGACTCGTCGCCCGCCAGGCCGACGGCGACGACGCCGTCATGGCGGCGGGCCAGGTCCAGCGTCCGCCACGCCCGGTCGAGGGAGCGGCGGCGCGAGTGGTCGAGCAGCAGGCCCACCTCGACCCCGAACGCCTCGCGCCCGGCGTCCAGGCCCTCGCTGACGGCGGTCAGCGGCATGTCGAGGTCGCCGAGCCGTTCACCGTGCGCGGCCGCGGTGAAGGACACCTCGGCAAAGCGGGTGCCCTGCGCCGCCTCGTCCTCGCAGAACTCGTAGGCGATCCGCCGGAAGTCGCCGGGCCGCTGCAGGCAGGTGCGGATGAGCTCGTTCTGCGCGAAGAAGGCGGCGAACCCCCCGAAGGTCCCGCCGTTGCCGGGCACCTCGACCCCGTTCGCTCCGCCGATATCGCGAAGCGTGTCCCACCGGACGGTGCTTTCCAGATGAACGTGCAAATGGGCTTTCGGCAGCCTCAGCAGATCACGCACCCGCCGTACGCTACGTCCCCGCCGAGGCGCCTGACGAGCGATTATTCGCCCGTCGTCGGGGATGGCGGGAGCGGGGTCAGGTGGGGAGGGTGTAGCGGCCGTCGTCCAGGGGGTCTACCAGGCCGTCGGCTATGAGGGCGTCCAGGGCGCGTTCGCGCTGCGGGGCGTCGGACCAGACGACGTCGAGGGCGGGCTTCTCGACGGGGCCGTCGGCGTCGCGGAGGACGGCGAGGAGGCGGCCGCGGCACTGCCGGTCGGTGCCCGCGTAGGTCTGGCCCTTGCGGGGCGGGCCGTCGTAGGCGGGACGGCCGTTCAGGTGCCAGGTGCACTGGGCGAGGACGGGGCAGTCGACGCAGCGGGGCGTGCGGGCCGTGCAGACGAGGGCGCCGAGCTCCATGACGGCGACGGCCCAGCGGGCGGCGGTCGGCGGGTCGAGGGGCAGCAGGCCCTCGGCGAGCCTCACCTCCGCCTTGGTCTGCACTTTCGGCGGGTACTCCTCGCCGGACACGAGCCGGGCCAGGACGCGGCGGACGTTGGTGTCGAGGACGGCGTGCCGCTGCCGGAACGCGAAGCTGGCGACGGCCGCGGCGGTGTAGGAGCCGATGCCGGGCAGGGCGAGCAGGTCGGCGTGCGACGAGGGGACCTCACCGCCGTGCCGCTCGGTGATCGCGCGGGCGCTCTCGTGCAGGCGCAGCGCGCGGCGCGGGTAGCCGAGCCGGCCCCAGGCGCGGACGGCCTCGCCGGACGGTTCGGCGGCGAGCGCGGCGGGGGTGGGCCACCGGTCCATCCAGGCCTGCCAGACCGGCAGGACGCGGGCGACCGGGGTCTGCTGGAGCATGATCTCGCTGACGAGGACGCCCCAGGGCGTGGCGCCGGGCGCGCGCCACGGGAGGTCCCGGGCGTTCGCGGCGTACCAGTCGAGAATCGGGTCGGTATAGGTGGAGTTCATGGCGGACCGCCATTGTGGCACGCGGCGGGTCGGACCCTCGTGGCGATTCCGCGAATGCATACTGACCGTATGGATACGGGTACCGAGCGTCAATTATCGCTGGACCGGTATTGGCGGCGCCGCGTCGCGGTGCTGGCCGGAATGGCCGGTGCGGTGGGGGCCCTGGTGTGGGCGTGCGGGGGCGGGAGCAGCGGAGGCGGCGAGAAGGAGCCCGTCCGGAACGCCGGGGCGATCGACTCGGGCGTGCCCGCGGCGCCGCCGACCGCGGTGCCGACGGTGACGATCACCACGACCGTCACGCCGGAGCCCGCGGAGGGCGGCGGACCCTGCAAGCCGCGCGACCTGGTGTTCACCCTGACGGCGTCGAAGTCGTACGCGGCGCGGCAGAGCCCGCGGTTCGGCATCACCGTCGTGAACACGAACCCCGCATCGTGCAGGTTCGACACCGGTGCGCTCTATGTCGTCGTCACGTCCGGGAAGGACCGGATCTGGTCGTCAGGGGAGTGCCGTAAGGGCGCGTCCGGAAAGCGGACGCTGCGGCGCGGCGTCCCCTCCACCGCCGTCGTGACCTGGGACCGCCACCGCGGCTGCGGCGGCCCGCCCGCACGTCCCGGAACCTACGTCGCGGCACTCAAGGGCGGCAAGGCGGGCAAGGACGGCAAGGCGGGCAAGCGGATCTTCCACCTGCGCTGAGGCCCGCGAAGGTCACACGTAGCGTTCGAGGATCGACGACTCGGCGAGCCGCGACAGCCCCTCGCGGACGCTGCGGGCCCGGGACTCGCCGACCCCGCCGACCGCCTGCAGGTCGTCGATGCTCGCGGCGAGGAGCTTCTGCAGCCCGCCGAAATGCTCGACGAGCCGCTCGACGACCATGCTCGGCAGCCGCGGCACCTTCGCCAGCAGCCGGAACCCCTTCGGGCTGACCGGCAGGTCGAGGGCGTCGGGCCCGGCGAACCCCATCACCTCCGCGACCGTGGACAGGTCGAGCAGCTCGTTGGCCGACAGCGTGTCCAGCGCGGACAGGATCGCGTTGACGCCGCGGGCGCGGGTGTCGTCCGACGGGTAGTCGCGGACGATCAGCTCCCGGTCCACGTCGACGCCGGAGACCAGCTCGTCCAGCTGCAGGGACAGCAGCCGGCCGTCGGTGCCGAGCTCGACGACGTAGCCCTCGATCTCGTCGGCGATGCGGCGGACCATCTCGAGCCGCTGCACGACCGCGCTGACGTCGCGGACGGTGACGAGGTCCTCGATCTCCAGCGCGGACAGCGTGCCGGACACCTCGTCGAGCCGCAGCTTGTAGCGCTCGAGCGTCGCGAGGGCCTGGTTGGCCTTCGACAGGATCGCGGCGGAGTCCTCCAGGACGTAGCGGATGCCGTCCAGGTACAGCGCGATGATCCGCATCGACTGGCTCACCGAGATGACCGGATGGGGCGTCTGGC
The DNA here is from genome assembly GCF_040651755.1 of Actinomadura sp. NPDC048394. Classification (NCBI taxonomy): domain Bacteria; kingdom Bacillati; phylum Actinomycetota; class Actinomycetes; order Streptosporangiales; family Thermomonosporaceae; genus Actinomadura; species Actinomadura sp. NPDC048394. The sequence continues at coordinate 115,976 of NZ_JBEZJL010000025.1, forward strand.
GGGCGACGCGCTCGGCGGTGCGGTGCCGGGTGCCCGACTCCTCGGTGGGGATGGTGGAGTCCGGCACGAGGTGGACGGCGGCCCGCACGATGCGGTGGTGGTCGTTGTCCAGCACGATCGCGCCGTCCATCTTGGCCAGCTCGCGCAGCCGGGTCGCGGAGAACTCGACGTCGAGTTCGAAGCCGCCCGAGCACAGGTCCTCGACGGCCTGGTCGTAGCCGAGCACGATCAGGCCGCCGGTGTGCCCTCGCAGGATCCGCTCCAGGCCGTCGCGTATCTGCGTGCCCGGGGCCACCGCGGCGAGCGTGGCGCGGCGTCGTTCGTCATGAGCCTTGTCGTGTTCTGGCACCTGGCCCCCGGAGGTCGCTGGACGGCGTCAGTTTACCGAGGAGGGCGGTGACCCGGTTCCTCCCCTGGTCGCATCCGTCTGACGCGTGCCGTAATACTCTCGCGCTACCCGCGTCATGGCGCGGTAAAGGCGACCTGGAGGGCCTGCTGCAGGCTGTCGACCTCCATCACCTTCATGCCCTCGTAGCTCGTGAGCTGCGGGTCTGCGCGCTTGAGCGGCGACCCGTCGGCGAGTTCCAGGGACCCGCGCGGGACGACGGCGTGCTTGAACCCGAGCCGGGCGGCCTCGGCGAGCCGCCGCTGCACGCCCGGCACGACCCGGACCTCCCCGGCGAGGCCGACCTCGCCGAGCGCGATCAGGCTGCTCGACAGCGCCTGCTCGACGGTGGACCCGGCGACGGCGAGGCCGAGCGCGAGGTCGACGGAGGTCTCGGCGAGCCGGACGCCGCCGACGGTCGAGACGTACACGTCCTGCTCGTGCATGGAGATCTTGCAGCGCTGGGCGAGGACGGCCAGCACCATCGCGACGCGGGAGGTGTCGAGGCCGGACGTGGCGCGCCGCGGCGCGGGCAGGTGCGACTTGGCGACGAGCGCCTGCACCTCCGCGACGAGCGGCCGGCGGCCCTCCAGCGTGACGGTGACGCAGGTGCCGGGGACGGGCTCCTCGCGGCGGGTGAGGAACAGCCCGCTCGGGTCGGGCAGCCCGACGATCCCGACCTCCGACAGGTCGAAGCAGCCGAGCTCGTCGGTCGGGCCGTAGCGGTTCTTCACGGCGCGGATCATCCGGAGCCGGGAGTGCCGGTCGCCCTCGAAGTACAGGACGACGTCGACGAGGTGCTCCAGCAGCCGGGGGCCCGCGATCGCGCCCTCCTTGGTGACGTGGCCGACCAGCACGACGGTGATGCCGCGCTCCTTGGCGACCCTGATCAGGTTGGCCGCGACCTCGCGGATCTGCGTGACGCCGCCGGGCGCGCCGTCGACCTCGGACGTCCCGATGGTCTGGATGGAGTCGACGACCAGCAGGGCGGGCTCGACGGCGTCGACGTGGCCGAGGACGGCGGACAGCTCCGTCTCGGCGGCGAGGTACAGCTCGTCGGTGATGGCGCCGACGCGGTCGGCGCGCAGCCGGACCTGCTCGGCCGACTCCTCGCCGGTGACGTACAGGACGCGCTTGGCGGGCGCGTTGCGGGGGATCTCCGGCGGCGTGGACGCCAGCGCCGCGACCTCCAGCAGCAGCGTCGACTTGCCGATGCCGGGCTCGCCCGCGAGCAGCAGCACGGCGCCGGGCACGATGCCGCCGCCGAGCACGCGGTCGAGCTCGTCCAGCCCGGTGGGCCTGGTCTGCGCGTTCTGGACGTCGACCTGCCCGATCGGCCGGGCGGGGGTGCTGACGGGCCCGGCGGTCACCACCCGCGCGGGGGTGGCGGAGGCCGCCTCGGTGACCGTGCCCCAGGTCTGGCACTCGCCGCAGCGCCCCACCCACTTCGAGGTCTGCCAGCCGCATTCCGAGCAGCGGTAGGCAGCCTTCGCCGTCTTCGCCTTCGCCATGGCCCGAGACTCTAGAGGCCGCCGCCGACAGAATCCGCCCGGCGGAACTACGCGGTCGCGGTCTTTCTCGCGCGCTCGATGAGGTCGCCGAGGTGGTCGGAGACGACGCTGGGGCGTTCCAGCATGGCCATGTGGCCGGCGGTGGGGACGACCTCCAGCCGCGCGGACGGCACGCAGCCGGCGATCTTGAGGCTGTGCTCGACGGGGGTGAGCATGTCGTTCTCGGCGCCGATGACCAGGGTGTCGGCGGCGGCGAGCGCGGCGCAGTCGCTGATCACCTCGGTGGTCACCATCGAGTGGAAGAAGTCGATGAGCGCGTCCATCCGGGTCTCGGTCATCATCTGCTCGGCGAACGCGACGGCGGCGGGGCTGGCGTCGGGGCCGTAGGCGACCAGGTCGAGGATCAGCGTGGAGCCGTCCCGGCCGAGGTGGCGGACCTTCTCGATGCCGGCGGAGCCGGCGCCGAGGGCGCGCAGGGCGCGCGGCAGGACGCGCTGGGTGGTGCGCGCGACGAGGGCCGGCATGCCGAGGGTGACCTCGCCGAGGCCGCCGGACGAGGTGCACAGCAGCCCCGTCGCGACGATCTTGTCGCCGACGAGGCCGGCGTGCGCGTCCGCGTACCGCATCGTGGTCATGCCGCCCATGGAGTGGCCGACGAGGACGACGGGCGTGTCCGCGGGGACGGTCGCGTCGATGACGGCGGCGAGGTCGCCCGCGAGGCGGTCGAGGCTGTAGCCGTCGCGGTCGCCGCCGTCGGAGCGGCCGTGGCCGCGCTGGTCCCAGAAGACGAGCCGGCCGAGGCCGCGCAGCGCCTTGCGCTGGAAGTGCCAGGAGTCCTGGGTGAGGGTCCAGCCGTGCGAGAACACGACGGCGAGGTCGGTGCGGTCCTCGCCGTCGACCTCGGCGTACAGTCGGGTGCCGTCGTCGGCGCGGACGGGGACGGGCCGGCCGCGCAGCGAGCCGAAGGGCTCGCCGGCGTACGGGTCGGGCCGCAGCTGGAGGCGGCGGACGGCGCGGCGCTGCAGGGCCAGTCCTGCTCCGGCGCCGGCTCCGGCGAGCGCGGCGGCGGCGATCACATTGCGGCTCGTCCTGGCGGCACGGCCCATGGCCGGTTCCTCCGTTCCTTCGGGGCGGACGCCGGCCGGGGGTCGGGGGCGGCGTCGCGGGCGCCTGGCGGCGCCGGGGTGGTACGGCGCCAATTGTTGTACGCGGGGTCCAAGAGTGGCCACAGCGGGACGCCGACTGTGACGGACTCGTCAGTAACCTCAGGCGCAACGCCACCACAGATTGACGGCGTAGTCCACTTCCAGGCCGGGATGCTCGCGCAGGAACTCGTCCGCCAGGCCGGCCGGGAACTCGATCCGCAGCACCGCCGCGAAGTCCTCCCGGCTCTCGAACGACCACCGGATCGTCAGCGGCTCGCGGGTGAAGCCGCGCCGCGTCCAGAACCGCTCGACGGCCTCCGGGTCGTACTTCGGCAGCCCCCGCCGGAACCAGCGGCCGAACGTGGACCGCGTCGCGTCGTTGTCGATGACGAAGACCGCGCCGCCGCGCCGGACGACCCGGTCCAGCTCGGCGAGGCCCGGCTCGCAGCCCGGCCCGAAGAAGTACGCCCACCGGACGTGCACCACGTCCACCGACGCGTCCGGCAGCGGCAGCGCCTGCGCCGCGCCGACCCGCACGGTGACGTTCGGAAGATCGCGGACGCGGCGCGCCGCCGCCCCCGCGAGGCCCGCGTGCGGCTCGACCCCGATCACCCGGTCCGCCTCCGCGGCGAAATGGGGCAGGTGGAAGCCGGTGCCGCAGCCGAGGTCCAGCACGGTCGCGCCCGCCCACGGCCGGATCGCGCGCATCGCCGCGTCCAGCACCCCGTCCGGGTCGACCGCGCGGTTCTCCAGCTCGTAGACCTGCGGGGAGTTCCAGATGTTCGGGCTCGGCACGGCGCCCGGCGCGATCTCGGCCACGGGACCAGAGCGTAGCCGCGCCCCGCCCGGCCCCTGCGGGGGCGGCGCGGATCACTCGGGGCGAGGGTTTCATCACCGGCGCGGGCGCATAGGCTTTCCTTTACGAACACTGCCTCTCACGGACCCAGCCGAGCGATCATTCCTGGCGAGGAAGCCTTGACCCCGCAGCACAACGGCGCCTACTCACCGGCCCTGCGCGTGCCGGACGCACCGATCACGCTGTCCACCGCGTCGGTCTATCCCGAGAAGGTGCCGAGCGCCTTCGAGATCGCCGCGCTGCTCGGCTACGACGGCATCGAGGTCATGGTGTCCACGGACGCGTCCTCGCAGGACCTGAACGTCCTGCGCCGCCTGTCCGACTACCACCAGGTCCCGATCAAGTCGATCCACGCGCCCTGCCTGCTGCTCACCCAGCGGGTCTGGGGCCGCGAGCCGTGGGGCAAGCTGGTCCGCTCCAAGGAGGTCGCCGAGGAGCTCGGCGCCGACGTCGTGGTCGTCCACCCGCCCTTCCGCTGGCAGCGCGACTACGCCAAGGAGTTCGTCGAGGGCCTCGCCCGCATGCAGGACGAGACGGACGTGCTGTTCGCGGTCGAGAACATGTTCCCGCTCAAGGCGCGCGGCGCCGAGGCCGGCATGTACCTGCCCGACTGGAACCCCGTCGACCAAGACTACCCGCACGTCACGCTGGACCTGTCGCACACCGCCGTGTCCGGCTCCGACGCCCTCGGCATGGCCGCGGGCCTCGGCGACCGGCTCCGCCACATCCACCTCGCCGACGGCGTCGGGATCACCAACAAGGACGAGCACCTCGTCCCGGGCCGCGGCAACCAGCCGTGCGGGCCGATGCTGGAGACCCTCGCCGAGTCGGGGTTCCGCGGGCACATCGTCCTGGAGGTCAACACGCGCCGCGCGTCCAGCCGCGCCGAGCGCATGGAGGACCTGGCCGAGGCGCTCGCGTTCGCGCGGCTGCACCTGGCCGCCGCCGACCACACCTGGCAGGTCACCTCGGGCGGGGAGGTCACCCGCCGGGGCGCCCGGTGACGGACGGCGCGGGCGCCGGGCGGACCGCGTCCGCGCGGGGCCGCCGCCCGGGGCCGACCGAGACGCGCGAGGCGATCCTCGCCGAGGCGCGCGAGATGTTCGCCGACAAGGGCTACGACGGGACGTCGCTGCGGGCGATCGCCCGCGCCGCCGGGGTCGACCCGGCGCTCGTCCACCACTTCTTCGGGACGAAGGAGGGCGTGTTCGTCGAGGCCATGCGGTTCCCGGTGGACCCGTCGGTCGTGCTGCCGCACCTGCTGTCGCAGCCGCACGAGCGGCTCGGCGAGACGATCGTCCGGACGTTCCTGCAGGTCTGGGACGACCCGGACCGGCGCGCGCCCATCCTGGCGATGCTGCGCTCGGCGATGACCAACGAGCGGGCGGCGGCGATGATGCGCGAGTTCGTGACGTCCGCGCTGCTCGTCCGGGCGGAGGCGGCCGGCGCCGTCTCGCGGCTGAGCATCCAGGCGGCCGTCGGGCAGATGATCGGCGTGATGATCCTGCGGTACGTGCTGCTGGTCGAGCCCATGGCGTCGGCGAGCGAGGACGAGCTGGTCGAGCTCGTCGCGCCGACCCTCCAGCGCTACCTGGACTGACGGACGCCGGACCCGGTCCGCGGCGCGAACGGTCCTTCCCGGCCTCTTGACCGGGCCCCTGCGCGGACTTAAATTCATCACATGATGAGTTCCAGTCCCGCCGTCCAGGCGCGGGACCTGCGGGTGGTGCGCGGCGGGCGCGAGGTCCTGCACGGGCTGAGCTTCGACGTCCCGCGCGGCCGCATCGTCGGGCTCCTCGGCCCGAGCGGCTGCGGCAAGACCACCGTGATGCGGGCGCTTGTCGGCGTCCAGATCGTCCGGAGCGGGCGGGTGACGGTCCTCGGCGAGGACGCCGGGGCGCCCGGCCTGCGCGACCGCGTCGGCTACGCGACCCAGGCCCCCGCCGTCTACGGGGACCTGACCGTCGCCGAGAACCTCCGCTACTTCGCCGCCGTGCTCGGCGCGCCGCGCGGCGACGTCGACCGCGTCATCGAGGAGGTCGGCCTCGCCGGCAGCCGCGACCAGCCGGTCGGCACGCTGTCCGGCGGGCAGCACAGCCGCGCCAACCTCGCCGTCGCCCTCCTCGGCGCCCCCGAGCTGCTCGTCCTCGACGAGCCCACCGTCGGCCTCGACCCCGTCCTGCGGCAGGAGCTGTGGGCGCTGTTCCGCGCGCTCGCCGACCGGGGCGTCACGCTGATCGTGTCCAGCCACGTCATGGACGAGGCGGGCCGCACCGACCGGCTGCTGCTGATGCGCGAGGGCGGCATCCTCGCCGACGGCTCCCCGGCCGAGCTGCGCGAGCGCACCGGCACCGCCGACCTGGAGGAGGCGTTCCTCCGCCTGATCGCCGAGACCGGCGAGACCGCGGGGAGCCCCGCATGAACACCGCGATCACCCTCGCCACCAGCCGGCGGATCCTCGCCCAGCTCCGGCACGACCGCCGCACCGTCGCGCTGCTGATCGTCGTGCCGAGCCTGCTGATGATCCTGCTGCGGTACGTGTACCAGGAGCCGGCGATGTTCAACCGGCTCGGCCCGATGCTGCTCGGCCTGTTCCCGTTCGTCGTCATGTTCGTCGTGACGAGCGTCGCCACGCTCCGCGAACGCACCGGCGGCACCCTCGAACGGCTGATGAGCATGCCGCTCGGCAAGCTCGACCTGCTGGTCGGCTACGCGCTCGCGTTCGGCCTCGCCGCGCTGGTGCAGGTCGGCGTCGTGCTGCTGATCTCGCTGACCTGGCTCGGCCTGGACCTCACCGGCTCGCTCGGCTCGCTGGTCCTCGTCGCGGTGCTGGACGCGCTGCTCGGCATGGCCCTCGGGCTGTTCGCCAGCGCGTTCGCCCGCACCGAGTTCCAGGCCGTCCAGTTCATGCCGGCGCTCGTCCTGCCGCAGGCGCTGCTGTGCGGGCTGATCATCCCGCGCGACCAGATGGCGGGCTGGCTGGAGGCGATCTCGCGGGTGCTGCCGCTGACCTACGCGGTGCAGGGCATGCAGGAGATCAGCACGCGGCCCCGCTTCACCGGCACCCTCGCGACCGACGTCGCGGTGATCGCCGCGTTCACCGTCGTCGCGCTCCTGCTCGGCGCCGCCACCCTGCGGAGACGGACGCCGTAGCCGGAAGGTTGACGCGGGGACCGGGACCGGACTCGATCGGACGGACGGGTGAAACGTGCCTGAACCGCACTGATCGGGCTGGTAGCTTCTGCGCCATGACCCCCCGAGACCTCCCCGGCCCGCCGCTGCCGCAGCGGCCCGACGGGGCCCTGCCGCAGCACGCGGGACGCCATGCGTCCGGAGCCCCCGACGCCCCGGCGGGCCCGGGCGCCCCGGCAGGTCCGGGCGCACCGTCCGGCGGCGGCGCGACCGGCGCGCACGCCGCGCCGCCCGGAGGCCCCGGCGCGACCGGCGGTCCCGGTGGTCCCGGTGGCCCGTCCGGGCCCGGCGACGGCGGGACGGGCGGCGCCGGCGGCGAGGACTCCGGCAGCGCGGCGTTCTGGGGCGACGGCCCCGGCGGCGACGGCGACGGCGGCGGGCGCCCGCGCAAGAAGCGCTGGCCGCGCGTCCTGATCGCGATCGGCGTGTTCTTCGTGCTGGTCGTCGCGGGGATCGGCGGGCTGATCTGGCAGCGCGAGTCGTCCTACAACGGCAACATCCACCGGATCCAGGGCGTCATGCCGAGCGGCAAGCGGCCCGGCCCGAACATCGCGGGCACCGAGAACTGGCTGCTCGTCGGCTCCGACTCGCGCGCCGACGTCGGCACCACCGGGGACGGCGGCGGCAAGCTCTGGAAGCCGGGCCAGCAGCGCACCGACACGATCATGCTGATGCACCTGCCGGCGGACCGGAAGAAGGCGTACATCATCTCCTTCCCCCGGGACTCCTACGTGCAGATCCCCGGCTACGGCAAGCAGAAGATCAACGCGGCGTTCTCGTTCGGCGGCCCGACGCTGCTGATCGAGACGCTGGAGAACCTCACCGGCATCCGGATCGACCACTACGGCGCGATCGACTTCGAGGGCTTCAAGTCGATGACGGACGCGCTCGGCGGCGTCACCGTCGACATCAAGCAGAGCGTGTACGACCCGGCCCGCAAGAAGCAGTGGAACGCGGGCCGGCAGAAGCTGAACGGCGAGGAGGCGCTGCTGTTCGTCCGGCAGCGCTACAACCTGCCGAACGGCGACTTCGACCGGATCAAGCGGCAGCAGGCGTTCCTCGGCGCGCTCGCCAAGCAGGCCGCGGACGGCGGCACGATCACCAACCCGCTGAAGCTCGACCGGTTCCTGTCGGCGTTCACCAAGTCGATCAGCGTCGACTCGACCGAGTCGGCGGGGGACCTGCGCTCGCTCGCGCTGAGCCTGCGGCACCTGCGCGTCGGTGACGTGACGTTCCTTACGGCGCCGTACAAGGGCACCGGGATGCGCAACAAGCAGAGCGTGGTCTTCCTCGACCCGGCCAAGGCGAACGCGCTGTTCGACGCGGTGAAGACGGCGGGGATGCCGCAGTACGTCCAGAAGTACGGCGGCGGTCACGGCATCGGCACGGTGTCCTGAGCGGACGCGCGCGAACGGGGCGTCGTGATCGCGGCGCCCGTCCGGGCATAACCTGGACGGTAGGGGACGGCGGCTGTGAAGGAGCGGGCCGTCCCGCCGGACAAGGGGTTGTTCACCAGTGCTTCGTCAGGCGTTGCTGTTCGCGTCGCGCAGTGGCGGCGCACGCCGGATCATGGAGACCGCGCCGTTCACCGGCGACGTCGTCCGGCGGTTCGTCGCCGGGGAGACGGTCGAGGACGCGGCGCGCGTCACCGGGGACCTGACCGCCGAGGGCCTGCTCGTCACGCTGGACGTGCTCGGCGAGGGCACCGAGGACGGCGGCCGCGTCGAGGCGAACGCCGACCACTACGTCGCCCTGCTCGAACGGCTCGGGGAGTCCGGGCTGGGGGCGCGCGCCGAGGTGTCGGTGAAGCTGTCGGCGATCGGGCTCTCCCTGGGCGAGGAGACCGCGCTGGAGAACGCGCGCCGCATCTGCGGCGCGGCACGGTCCGCCAGCACGACCGTCACGCTCGACATGGAGGAGCACACCGCGGTCGACGCGACGCTGCGGATCGTCCACGAGCTGCGCCGCGACTTCCCGGACGTGGGCGCGGTCATCCAGGCGTACCTGCGGCGCGCGGAGGAGCACTGCGCGGAGCTGGCGTACGAGGGGTCCCGCGTGAGGCTGTGCAAGGGCGCCTACGCGGCGCCCGAGGCGGTGGCCTTCACCGACAAGGAAGAGATCGACAAGTCGTACGTCCGCTGTATGAAGGTCCTGATGGCGGGCAAGGGCTACCCCATGCTCGCCACCCACGACCCGCGCCTCATCGACATCGGCGGCGCGCTGGCGGTGCTGAACGAGCGCGACGCCGACACGTTCGAGTACCAGATGCTCTACGGGATCCGTTCCGCCGAGCAGCGCCGGCTCGCGGGGAAGGGCGCGCAGGTCCGCGTGTACGTCGCCTACGGCCCGGACTGGTACGAGTACTTCATGCGGCGGCTCGCGGAGAGGCCGGCCAACCTCAAGCTGTTCGCGCGCTCCCTCGTCGGCCGCGCCTGACCGTCCCGCTCCGCCCCCCGCCTCCGCGACTGGGCCCGAGCGGCCACCGCTAGGCTTGTGCGGTCACTGGATCCCCACGTCAAGGTATGCCGATGATCGCGATTCTGGGTGCCGGGAAGATGGGCGAGGCGCTGCTGTCCGGGGTGCTCCGGGCCGGCCGCCGCCCGTCCGAGCTCGTGGCGACCGCGCGCCGCGAGGAGCGCGCGGCGCTGCTGCGCGAGCGCTACGGCATCGAGACGGTGTCCAACGCCGACGCCGCCGCGAAGGCGGGGACGCTGGTCCTCGCGGTGAAGCCGCAGGACATGGGCGCGCTGCTGGAGGAGGTCCGGCCGCACGTCGGCGGCGACCGGCTGGTGATCTCGATGGCCGCGGGCATCCCCACGGCGTTCATCGAGGAGCGGCTCCCGGCGGGCGTGCCGGTGGTCCGCGTCATGTCGAACACGCCCGTCCACGTGGACGAGGCGATGAGCGTGATCTCGGCCGGGTCGCACGCGGGCGAGGAGCACCTGCGGCTCGCCGAGGAGCTGCTGTCGCCGGTCGGGAAGGTGCTGCGCATCCCCGAGTCGCTGCAGGACGGCGCGACGGCGCTGTCCGGCAGCGGGCCCGCGTACTTCTACTACCTGGTCGAGGCGATGGTCGACGCCGGGATCCTGCTCGGCATGCCGCGCGCCGCCGCGCTGGAGATGGTGATCCAGTCCGCCGTCGGCGCCGCGGTGATGCTGCGCGACTCCGGCGAGCACCCGGTGCTGCTGCGCGAGGCCGTGACGTCCCCGGGCGGGACGACGATCTCGGCGATCCGGGAGCTGGAGCGGCACGGCGTCCGCGCCGCCGTGCTGGAGGCGATCGAGGCGGCGCGCAACCGCGGCCGGGAGCTCGCCGGCGGCTGATCCGGGGCCGTCTCGCCCCGCCCCCGCGCCGGGGCGCCCCGTACCGCCGGAAAAAGTTCAATTCCGAATGATCCGGTTGAGCCGGGCAGGGGTGCGGGGCCGTGTAAGGGAGTATGGGACTCATACTCCGACTGCTGGTCGCCGCGGGACTCGCCGCGGACGCCGTCGTGCACTGGAGGTTCGCTCCCCAGATGGCGTTCGTCCAGGGCGGCTCCATCCACGGCGACGTGCTCTTCCGCATCCAGGCCGGGGTCGCCGCCGTCGTCGCGGTGATCATTCTCACCTACGCGGCCCGCTGGTCGTACGCGCTGGCGTTCCTCGTCGCGGGGAGCGCGGTCGGCGCGCTCCTGCTCTACTACTACGTCGACGTGGGCGCGCTCGGCCCGCTGCCGGACATGCACGAGCCCGTCTGGTACACCGACAAGACGATCAGCCTGGTCGGGGAGGGGATCGCGACGGTCGCGGCGGCGATCGGGTTCCTCACCGTCGGCCGCCGGGGGCGGGACGACGACCTGTCCTTCGAGCGCGAGCACGCCCGCAACTTCTGACTCCGGGGGCCCCGGAACCGGGCGACGCGGGGTGACCGGCGAATTCCCTAGCGTGGCTAATGATCTTGATTTCCGGGTGAAACCGGTATATCCGTGGCTACCATCCCCGTTGATCTTGGAATCATCGGGGGAGGCGCGGGATGGTCGACCGGAGGAAGCGGGACGCGGGCGTGCCCCGCGCGGCGTCCCCGCTCGAGCGGACGCTGCTGCACCGCACGCTGATCAGGCTCGGCGTGCCGCGGTTCATGGCGGACCACGCGGCCGCGCTCCTGGCCGCGAACCGACGTCCCGTCCGCAAGGACGGCGACCGGTAGGACGGCGACCGGTAGGCAGCGGTCTACGCCGCGACCTCCGGCTGCTCCGGCTCCGCCGGCGCCGGCGCGGTGACGGACGCGACGAAGCGGGCGACGTCGCGCATCGCGGCGCTCGCCTCCGGAAGCACCCGGTTCAGCATCTGGAAGACGTGCATCTGCCCCTTCCAGACCTGGAGCTCGCAGTCGGCGCCCGCGGCGGTCAGCGCGTCCGCGAGCGCCTCCGCCTCGGGACGCAGCACCTCCGCGCCGCCGACCTGGATCAGCACCGGCGGCGTGTCCGTCCACGCGCAGGTGAGCAGGGCCAGCCGCGGGTCGTCGAATCCGGCCGGCCCCACCACGAGGCGGGCGACCCGCCGCGCCGCGTAGGCGCTGATGTAGGGGTCGCGGGCGCGCTGCTGCTCGCGGGTGGACAACTCGCAGGTCAGGTCGACCCAGGGGGAGAACAGGACGATCCCGGCGGGGGACGGCAGCCCCGTCCGGCAGATCTCGCCCGCGAGGGTGGCGGCGAGATGCCCGCCCGCCGAGTCGCCCGCGACGACGATCCCGGACGCGGGGACGCCGCGGTCGAGCAGCCAGCGGTAGGCGGCGACGGCGTCCTCCAGCGCGGCGGGGAACGGGTGCTCGGGCGCGAGCCGGTAGCGGGGCACGAGGACGGGCAGCCCGGTGTCGAGCGCGAGCCGCGACGTGATGGGGCGGTGGGTGCGCGGTGAGCAGACGACGTAGCCGCCGCCGTGCAGGTAGAGGATCGCGCCCGGGACGGGCCCCTGGGACGTATCCAGCGCCTCGGGCGCGTCGCGGGCGACGACCCACTCGCCCTTGACCGGCCGGCCGCCGCGGCTCTCGACGCGCGGGTCGTCCAGCGGGACCACCCGGACGCGGGAGCCGGCGCGCAGCAGCAGGGACGCGGCGTCGACGGCGGAGCGGGCCGTGCGGATGCTCGGGGCGTGCCCGGGGACCCGGTGCATGAACGGGTGGACGCCCAGGCGCAGCGCGCCGGAGATCGCGCGGCTGCGGACGCTCGGGTCCATGGGCACCTCGCTTGCTGTTTCCGTTGTGTTATGTTCATGCCCATTTATGGCGTGTAATCAACATCACGGGTTGATCGCGAGCCATGCCGGGACCGGTGGGGTCTGTGATCCTGGCCACGGGGCCGCCGCGATACCGTGAGGTCATGAGCGTCGCGCCGCCGTCCCCGCCCTCCCCGGCCACGGGCTGCGGGCTGGAGATCTTCTGGGACGACCGGCTCGTCTCCTACGACTTCGGGCCCGGCCACCCCATGAACCCCGTCCGCGTCGAGCTGACGATGGCGCTGGCCCGCGAGCTCGGCGTCCTCGACCGCCCCGGCGTGCGGGTCTCCGGGTTCGCGCCGGCCGACGACAAGCTCCTCCGGCTCGTCCACGAGGAGGCCTACATCGCGGCCGTCAAGCACGCGGGCGCGACCGGGCTGCCGGAGCCGCGGCACGGCCTCGGCACCGACGACAACCCCGTCTTCCTCGGCATGCACGACGCGTCCGCGCTGGTCACGGGCGCCTCGGTGGCCGCCGCCGAGGCGGTGTGGACGGGCCGCGCCGAGCACGCCGCGAACATCTCCGGCGGCCTGCACCACGCGCTGAGCGGCGCCGCGAGCGGCTTCTGCGTCTACAACGACCCGGCGGTCGCGATCGCGTGGCTGCTGGAGAACGGCGCCGAGCGCGTCGCCTACGTCGACATCGACGTGCACCACGGCGACGGCGTCCAGGCCGCCTTCTACGACGACCCGCGCGTCCTCACGATCAGCCTGCACGAGACGCCGCGCACGCTGTTCCCCGGCACCGGCTTCCCCACCGAGACCGGCGCCGACGGCACCGCGGTCAACGTCTCGCTGCCGCCCGGCACCAACGACGCGTCCTGGCTGCGCGCGTTCGAGGCGGTCGTCCCGCAGCTGCTGCGCCGGTTCCGCCCGCAGGTGCTCGTCACCCAGCAGGGCGCCGACTCGCACGCCCTCGACCCGCTCGCCCACCTGATCCTCAGCGTGGACGGGCAGCGGACGGCGTACGCGGCGCTGCACCGGCTCGCGCACGAGACGGCCGGCGGCCGCTGGGTCCTGACCGGCGGCGGGGGCTACGAGCTGGTCCAGGTCGTCCCGCGTGCCTGGACGCACCTATTGGCGGAGGCCTCCGGCGACCCGGTCCCGCCGGGCACCGAGACCCCGGACGCCTGGCGCGAGTTCGTGCAGCGGCGCACCGGAGAGATCGCCCCGCGCCGGATGACGGACGGGACGGACGTGGTGGAGGTGCACCGGTGGGGGAACGGCTACGACCCGGCGAACCCCGTCGACCAGGCGATCCTGGCGACCCGGCGGGAGGTCTTCCCCGAGCACGGCCTCGACCCGATGACGGACGAATGACCGGCGGACGAGTGACGGCGGACGAGTGACGCGGACGAGCAGCGACGACGAGCAACGGCGGCGACCGATGGCGGACGAGTGATGGCGGACCCTGGCAAGCCCCCCACGCGGGACGAACTGCGCGCGCACCTCGTCCGGACGATGATCGCGGGCGACGTGGCGACACCGCGGCAGAACAACCTGCTGCACTACCGGCGGATGGCGGCCGGCAACCCGTACTACCAGTTCGGGCTGGAGCTGAAGCCGTCGTGGACGGAGCGGTCCGTGCTGGACATGATGGTCGAGCGCTGCGGCGTGAACCCGGATCCGAGGCACGTGTACGGGGACGACACGATCGACCCCGACATCACCCTCGACACGCTGGAGGCCATGGGCGACCGGATCGGCCTCGCGGCGCGCCGCAAGGAGACCGTCGTGGTCGCGACCGGGCATCCGGCCACGCTGACCCCGCTGTACCAGGCGGTCGCGCGGGCGCTGGCGGGCGCCGGCTGCCGCATCCTGACCCCGGCGGCGGGCTGGACGTACGAGATCGACGTCGACTACGGCGGCTCCGACCTGCGCCGGATCGTCTACGCCGAGCCGGGCGTGGCGATGCTGGAGGGCGAGGACTTCCGCACCCACCACACGCACGACCCGCACCCGATGGAGGCGATGCTCCGCGAACTCGCCTCGACCGGCGCCGATTCCGCCGCGGGTGGTCCCTCGCCGGCGTCCGCCAATAGCGGAAACGGCGAGACCATGAACGATAAACACGATTCTTGGCCGGATCTGGCCATTGCCGATCACGGCTGGGCGGGCGCCGCCGGCCAGGCCGGGATCGACACCGTCGGATTCGCGGACTGTAACGATCCCGCGCTCTTCGCCGGCGCCGCCGAAGGCAAGATCGACGTCGTGGTTCCGCTGGACGACGGCGTATCGCCGCACCATTACGCGCCCTTGACGGCGTATCTCCTCGCCCGCGCGGGCCTGTCCCCGAAGGACTGACCTTGCTTACCTTCCGGCGCGGCCGCCCATCCTGTCACGGGGTGTGACAGGGCTACCGTAACGGTGTTCCTGGGTTCGCGCCGTCCCATCGCGAACCTCTGAGTCGCAGGTCATCGCCTGTTTTCGGTTGACAACCGCTTGGATTGCCACGCCCCGTGCCGTCATGTTCGCGCTCCGTGCGGGAGCAGTGCTGTGGCCGCCCGGTCAGGGTCGGATACGGAAATGTGCGGAACTCCCCTCTTGCGACTGCCGATACGCGATTTACGCTGGAGGAAGTACACGTGCGTGATCAAAGTCACCCGAAGGGCCGGTGCGCGGCACGTGTGGAAGAGGGCGTCCGATGAGCTCAGGCGAGCGACCTCTCAGCGAGGTCAGGTTCCTGACCGTGGCCGAAGTGGCCTCGGTGATGCGGGTGTCCAAGATGACCGTCTACCGCCTCGTCCACTCGGGCGAGCTTCCCGCCATCCGGGTGGGCCGCTCGTTCCGGGTCCCCGAACAGGCCGTTCACGACTACCTGCGCGACGCGTACATCGAAGCCGGATAACGGGTGAGGGCGGGGGCGACAGGCACCCGCCGAACCTGCCACCCGGCCGTGCAGGGGGCGCCGGGACGACCCGCGAGGACCGTCCCGGAGCTGGGGAAACAGGACGAGGACCGGCCGGCGGCCGGCAGGCCGCCGGACCCGGGGACCGGGCGGACGGGGCATCGCCGATGCCCCGCGCGACCCCCGGTCCGGGGCCGGTCCGGACACCGCGGGACGGGCGGATTCACCACCGCCGCCCGCCCGCGCGGAAAGGTGCCCGGCATCGCGGGCGGCGCCGCACGGCGGCGCGCGCGGCGCGGTGCCGGTCGCCGCGCGCCATGCCGCGGCGAGATCTCCACCTGCGCAGCGGTACCCTTGGGCAGCGGACCGTGCGCGCGTTTCGAGTGATGCTCGCCTGCGGCACGTTCGTCTCCTGCACATCACCCGATACGCCGAGCGAGGTCTCGTGGGCTCTGTCATCAAGAAGCGCCGCAAGCGGATGGCCAAGAAGAAGCACCGCAAGCTGCTGAAGAAGACGCGCATCCAGCGCCGCAACAAGAAGTGAGCACGCCGGTCGCTCAGCCGTAAGGGGTGGGGCGCACAGTGCCTGCCGAGCCGGGGCCAGCCAAGCCCGCCGCGGCCCGTGTCGTCCTCGTCACGGGCGTCTCCCGTTTCCTGGGGGCGCGGGTCGCGCACGCCCTGCAGGCCGACCCGGGGATCGAGCGGGTCATCGGGGTGGACACCGTGCCGCCCACGATGCCGCTCGGCCGCACCGAGTTCGTGCGGGTGGACATCCGCACGCCCGGCATCGCGAAGATCATCTCGTCCGCCCGGGTCGACACCGTGGTGCACCTCAACCTGGTCACCTCGGCGTCGGTGCCGCGGGCGAAGGTGAAAGAGCTCAACGTCATCGGGACGATGCAGCTGCTCGGGGCGTGCCAGCGCTCGCCCGACGCGCGCAAGCTCGTCGTGCGGTCCTCGGCCGCCGTGTACGGCTCCTCCCCGATGGACCCGGCCGTGTTCACCGAGCGGGACGAGCCCGTCGAGGCGCCGACGTCCGGGTACGCCAAGGACGCCGTCGAGGTCGAGGGGTACGTCCGCGGGCTGACCCGGCGCCGCTCCGACCTGACGGTGTCGGTGCTGCGGTTCGCCAACTTCGTCGGCCCCGGCGTCGACTCGCCGCTCACGCGGTACCTGCGCATGCCGGTCGTCCCGACGGTGCTGGGCTTCGATCCGCGGCTCCAGTTCGTCCACGAGGACGACGGCATCGAGGTGCTGCGGCGGATGACCGTCGAGGACCACCCCGGCTGCTACAACGTGGCGGGCGACGGCGTGCTCCTGCTGTCGCAGGCGCTGCGCCGCGCGGGCCGTCCCTACGTGCCCGTCCCGGCGCCGTCGATCTCGCTGTTCGGCGACATGGGACGGCGGTTCGCGGGCATGTCGGGGTTCTCGCCCGAACTGCTGCGCTGGCTCACCTACGGCCGGGTCATCGACACCGCGGCCCTGGAGGAGGAGCTGGCATGGCGCCCGAAGTACGGGACGGAGGCGGCGTTCGCCGACTTCGTCACCGCCCAGGGACTCGGCCACCACGGCCCGGCCGCCCGGCTGGCGTCGCTGCTGCGCGGCTGACCGGGCCCCGCCCGCCGCGCGCCGAGCGGCGGGCCCGGGGGAGGACACCGCGCGGCCCGCGCCGCGCGGGGAAGGAGGCAGGATGATGCACGCCCGCCATGAGGACGACGAGGGCGCGCAGGTCATCCGGCTCGCCTCGGCCCGCCACGACGGCGGTGACGCGGGCGGGCCCGGCGCCGGTTCTGGTCCTGGTCCTGGTCCTGGTCCTGGTCCTGCGCATGGTCCTGGGCCGCTCGAACGCGGCATCGCGTCCGGCCTGGCCTTCCTCCGCCGCCGCATCTCCGGCGAGTACGAGGTCGACGAGTTCGGCTACGACCCCGACTTCAACGAGAACATCCTGCTCCCCGCCGCCCGCGCCCTCTACGAGCACTGGTTCCGCGTCGAGGTCGAGGGCGTCGAGAACGTCCCCGCCGAAGGCGGCGCGCTCATCGTCGCCAACCACTCCGGCACCCTCCCGCTCGACGCGCTGATGCTGTCGGTCGCGCTGCACGACAACGCCCGCCGGTGCGTCCGGCTCCTCGGCGCCGACCTCGTCTACCAGGTGCCCGTCCTCGCGCACCTGGCCCGCAAGGCCGGCCACACCCTCGCCTGCCAGGCCGACGCGGCCCGGCTGCTCGGCAAGGGCGAGCTCGTCGGGGTGTTCCCCGAAGGCTTCAAGGGCGTCGGCAAGCCGTTCGCCGACCGCTACAAGCTGCAGCGCTTCGGCCGCGGCGGCTTCGTCGGCACCGCGCTGCGCGCCGGCGTCCCGATCGTCCCCGCCGCCATCGTCGGCGCCGAGGAGATCTACCCCAAGATCGGCGACCTGCGGCCGCTCGCGCGGCTGCTCGGCCTGCCCTACTTCCCCGTCACCCCGACGTTCCCGCTGCTCGGCCCCGCCGGGCTCGTCCCGCTGCCGTCCAAATGGATGATCCAGTTCGGCGAGCCGATGACGCTCGAGGAGTACGCCGCCGAGGACGCCGACGACCCGATGACCCTGTTCAACCTCACCGACCACGTCCGCGAGAACGTCCAGCAGATGCTGTACGACACGCTGCTGCGCCGCGGCCCGGCCTTCTTCTGACCGCCTCCCCGCCCGCGCCCTAGGGTGATCGCATGCCCTCGCTGCGCACCCGGATGGTCGCCCGTGACCAGGCCGAACCCCACCGCGTCTCCAGCCCCCTGGAACTGCTGTTCGACCTGACCTTCGTCGCCGCCGTGTCGCAGATCGCCGGACGGCTCGCCCACGCGACCGAGGAGGGCCACGCCGGGCACGCCGCCGGCGCGTTCCTCGCCGTGTTCTTCGCGATCTGGTGGGCGTGGATGAACTTCACCTGGTTCGCGTCCGCCTACGACACCGACGACGTCCCCTACCGCGTGATGACGTTCGTGCA
Source organism: Actinomadura sp. NPDC048394 (assembly GCF_040651755.1). Lineage (NCBI taxonomy): Bacteria > Bacillati > Actinomycetota > Actinomycetes > Streptosporangiales > Thermomonosporaceae > Actinomadura > Actinomadura sp. NPDC048394. The sequence goes on from NZ_JBEZJL010000025.1 coordinate 134,142, forward strand.
GATGGCCGGCGTCCTCGTCCTCGCGGCGGGCGTCCCGTCGGCGTTCGACGGCGACTTCACCACCGTCACCATCGGCTACCTCGTCATGCGCGTCGGCCTGGTGAGCCTGTGGGTGCGCGCCGCCATCGCCCACCCCGACGGCCGCGCCACCGCCCTGCGCTACGCGATCGGCGTCTCGCTCGTCCAGGTGCTGTGGCTGTCCCGGCTCGCGCTGCCCGGCGACGGGCCGGTGTGGGCGTTCGTCGTCTGCGCCCTCGCGGACCTGTCCGTCCCGCTGTTCGCCGAACGCCCCGCCATGACCACCTGGCACCCGCACCACATCGCCGAACGGTACGGCCTGTTCACCATCATCCTGCTGGGCGAGAGCGTCCTCGCCGCCACCAACGCCGTCCAGGGCGCCGTCGCCCACGGCCTCAGCGCCGACCTCGTCGTCATCGCCCTCGCCGGCCTCGCCGTCCTGTTCGCGATCTGGTGGATCTACTTCTCCGAACCCGCCGGCGAGGGCCTCGAAGCGCGCCGCGACCGCTCGTTCATCTGGGGCTACGGCCACTACGCCATGTTCGCGGCCCTCGCCGCCCTCGGCGCCGGGCTGGAGGTCGCCGTCGCGTCCGCCGGCGAGGGCGAGCACGCCATCGAGGCGGGTCCGACGACCGTCGTCGCCGCCACCGCCGTCCCCGTCGCGATCATCCTCGCCATGCTGTGGGCCCTGCACGCCCCGCTCGGCAGCGTCACCATCCCGCCGCTGTTCATCGCCGTCGCCGTCGTCCTCACGCTGCTGACCGTGCTCGGCGCGGACACCCTCGGCGTCGCCGCCTCGCTCACCGCGATCGCCATCGTGCTCGTCCTGCTCCTCGCCGCCACCCTCATCCGCAAGACCCGGACCGCCACTCCCTGACCGTGCGCGCTTCTGTGATCACATTCCGTTATGATCTTGAACGCAGAGGCACCGGCCAGCAGGGGGGACCATCATGCTCCGTCGAATCCGGCTCGCGACGACCACGCTCGCGCTCGCGGCGGGAACCCTCGCGCCCGCCGCGCCGCCCGCCGCCGCCGACGACCCGCCCCAATGCCCGCAGGACGCGGTGTGCCTTTACGAGAACCCCGACTTCACCGGCGCCGTCACCGTCCTCCGCCTCGACCGGCTCCCCTCCCAGTGCGCGTCCCTGCCCCAGACCGTCCAGTCGGGCGTCAACAACACCCCGTACTTCGTCAGCCTCTACGACGCCCCGGACTGCTCCGGCAGCAGCCGCGTCGCCCTCCTGCCCGCCCACTCTGCCAAACCCGCCTTCACCGCCCCCATGCGCGCCTACTTGTAGCGTTATCCGCGCTTTCGTGGCCCGCCGCTAGGATCATCGGGTTCGCGCCGCCGGCGCGCGACCGGACGACGGGGGCTCCCATGACCGCCGAGATCACCGCGCACGAGGTACAGGTCGACGTCGGCGGGCCCGCGCCGATGAACGCGTTCCTGGCCCGCCCGTCCGGGACCGGCCCGCACCCGGCGGTCCTCGTCTGCTCCGAACTGTGGGGCCTGACGGACCAGGTCCGCGGCATCGCCCGGCAGGTCGCCGCCCTCGGCTACGTCGCCATCGCGCCGAACCTCTACCACCGCTCCGGCCCCGAGACCGCGTCCGGCTTCCCCGAAAGCGACGCCAACCGCACCCGCGCCTTCGAGCTGCTCGGCCGCCTCACCCGCGACGACGTCGAAGCCGACCTCCGCGCCTGCGTCGCCCACGCCCGCGAGCACGGCGCCGCCGGGAAGACCGGCGTCCTCGGCTTCAGCCTCGGCGGCCACATCGCCTTCTTCGCCGCCACCCGCCTCGACCTCGCCGCCGCCGCGATCTACTACCCCGGCTGGCTCCCCGTCGCCGGCACCGCGCTCAGCCGCCCGGCTCCGCTGCTGGACGAGGCCCCCGCCATCGCCGCCCGGGACGTCCGCACGCTGATGTTCTTCGCCGAGCTGGACCACGTCATCGACGCGGCCCAGCGCGACCAGATCGGCGCCGCCCTGGACTCCGCCGGCGTCCGCCATGAGGAGATCGTCTACCCGGGCGCGCAGCACGCCTTCTTCTTCCCGGGCCGCGAACCCTACGACGAATCCGCCGCCCAAGACTCCTGGACCCGCGTCCGCACCCTCTTCCAGACCGAACTAACCGAGTAGCCCACCCGCCTGAGGTCTTCCGCCACCACCAACACTGCGCTCGGAACGCATCGGGATCGGGCGCTTGGGGGCCGGGGGCTCTGGGGCCGCAGGCTCGGGCGTTCGGCGGCTCGGGCGTTCGGGGGCTCCGGGCGTTCGGGGGCTCCGGGGGTTCGGGGGCTCCGGGGGTTCGGGGGCTCCGGGGCTTCGGGAGTCCCGGGGAGGCGGCCCCTCGGGGAGGCGGAATCTTTCGGGGCGGGGGCTCGGAGTTCCTGGGGGTGGAGTGCTCGGCGCTCGAAGTTCCCGGGGGAGTCTCGGGGGCGGAGTCTCGGGGGGCGGAGTCTCGGGGGTGCTGGATCGGGGGCGGAGTCACGGGGAACTGGGAGAAGGGTGTTCCGGGGCAGCGGAGTAGGGGAGTGGCGGGATTCGGCGCAGAGGCGGTGGGGGCGGCGCTGGCGTACGGGGCCGCCCCTCCAAAGTCAAGGGCGCCTTCGGCGTCGCTACGCGATGGACTTCGTCCACCCTTGACTTTGGAGCCTCTGCGGCCCCT